>NZ_JBEXWT010000020.1:2047-117230 GCF_040629945.1 Kitasatospora sp. NPDC005856
TGCAGCGGACCCCGAAGGATCCGACGTGCGCGATACTGGGATTGAACCAGTGACCCCTACCGTGTCAAGGTAGTGCTCTCCCGCTGAGCTAATCGCGCCTGGTGCGGCGGTGTTGCAGCAGGCCCCGGAAGGCCCGTTACTGTGCGCGATACTGGGATTGAACCAGTGACCCCTACCGTGTCAAGGTAGTGCTCTCCCGCTGAGCTAATCGCGCCTGATGTGGCGGTCCTGCAGCGGACCCCGAAGGATCCGACGTGCGCGATACTGGGATTGAACCAGTGACCCCTACCGTGTCAAGGTAGTGCTCTCCCGCTGAGCTAATCGCGCGGGGAGGCCCCGGTGGAACCGGGGAACCTCTTGGAGGTGGAGACGGGATTTGAACCCGTGTACACGGCTTTGCAGGCCGTTGCCTCGCCTCTCGGCCACTCCACCAGGCAACACATGAAGAACGATCTTACACTGTTCTCCACCGAGCGGACGACGAGATTCGAACTCGCGACCCTCACCTTGGCAAGGTGATGCTCTACCAACTGAGCCACGTCCGCCTGTCTCCCGGGGGGCTTCACCGCTTTTCTTCGGCTGCGCTCCCTGGCGACGTGTTGAACTCTAGCGGATTCCCGGGCCAGCTAAAAATCCGTTCCCGCAGCATGCCGAGGGGATGGCCGCCGAGTGCCGTCCTGTCAGCCCTCCCGGCCGGTCACCGGCCACCACCTGCGGCCACCTGTGACGCTCCCGGACGATCATCCGCGGGTCACCCGGCGCACACCCGCATGACGCACACAGCTGCTCGCACGCGGGGGCGCGACCCGGACTGACCCACGCCCCCGACCTACACTGCAGGCACCGCCGCCCAGCACCACCGCGCAGGAGAACCGTGTCCGGCCACCCCGACCCCCGCACCCCGCTCGCCCGCTTCGGAGGCCGCCTGGCCACCGGACTGCGCGACGTCACCTCGGACCCGGCCGCCCTCGACTCCGCCGGCTACTGGGCCGTCGCCTACGACTTCGAGGGCCGCCTCACCTGCGCCCGCTTCGACGACGTCCGCCCCGCCCCCGCCCCGCCCTCCGGCGCCCTCTGGCGCGGACCGGCGGCCGGCAGCTGGCACAGCTCCCTCGACCGCGCCGCCTACACCGCGGGCGTCCGCCGCATCCGCGAGCACATAGCCTCCGGCGAGGTCTACCAGGCCAATCTCTGCCGGGTGCTCTCCGCGCCATTGCCCGACCCGGACCACAGCGACGTCGACGCCCTCACCGGCCTCCTCGCCCACGGCAACCCCGCCCCCTACGCCGGCACCATCCGCCTGCCCGGGCACGGCGTCGAGATCGCCACCGCCTCACCCGAGCTCTACCTGCGCCGCACCGGCCGCACCGTCTCCTCCGGCCCGATCAAGGGCACCGGCCGCACCGAGCACGACCTCCTCGACAAGGACCACGCCGAGAACGTGATGATCGTCGACCTGGTCCGCAACGACCTCGGCCGGGTCTGCGCCACCGGCAGCGTCACCGTCCCCGACCTCTGCGCCGTCGAGAAGCACCCCGGCCTGGTCCACCTGGTCTCCACCGTCGAGGGCACCCTGCGCGACGGCGCCGACTGGCCCGAGCTCCTCGCCGCCACCTTCCCGCCCGGCTCCGTCACCGGCGCCCCCAAGTCCAGCGCCCTGCGGATCATCGAAGCCCTGGAGACCGCCCCGCGCGGCCCGTACTGCGGCGCCGTCGGCTGGGTCGACGCCGACCGCGGCGAGGCCGAACTCGCCGTCGGCATCCGCACCTTCTGGATCGACCGGACGGACCCCGCCGCCCCCGTCCTGCGCTTCGGCACCGGCGCGGGCATCACCTGGGGCTCCGACCCCGAGCGGGAATGGGCCGAGACCGAGCTGAAGGCCGCCCGCCTCGTCGCGATAGCGTCGGGCAGCGAACCCGACTGCGAACCCGACGGCGAATCCGGCAGCGGATCCGACCCGACCGGAGCCTGAGCCCCCCACCGCCTAGGAGCAGCACCCGATGCACACCCGCACCACGAGCTGGGTCAACGGCGCCCTCGTCGACTCCGCCGACGCGGCCGTCTCGGTCCTCGACCACGGCCTCACCACCGGCGACGGCGTCTTCGAGACCATGAAGACCGTCGACGGCCGGGCCTTCGCGGTCACCCGCCACCTCGACCGGCTCACCCGCTCCGCCCGCGGCCTCGGCCTGGCCGACCCCGACCACGACCTGGTCCGCGAGGCCTGCGCCCGCGTCCTCGCCGCCAACCCCGCACCGCTCGGCCGGCTGCGCATCACCTACACCGGCGGCAACGGCCCGCTCGGCTCCGAACGCGGCACCGACGGCCCCACCCTGGTCGTCGCCCTCAGCGCGATCGGCCGCCGCCCCGACGAGACCGCCGTCGCCGTCGTCCCCTGGCGCCGCAACGAGCACAGCGCCGTCGCCGGCCTCAAGACCACCTCGTACGCCGAGAACGTCGTCGCCCTGGCCGCCGCCCACCGCGCCGGGGCCTCCGAGGCCCTGTTCGCCAACACCGCCGGACGGCTCTGCGAGGGCACCGGATCCAACGTCTTCGTGGTCCTCGACGGCCGCCTGCTCACCCCCACCCTCGCCTCGGGCTGCCTGGCCGGCATCACCCGGCAGCTGGTCCTCGACTGGTGCGGCGCCGAGGAGGCCGACCTCCCGCTCGGCGCCCTCCAGGACGCCGAGGAGATCTTCCTGACCTCCAGCACCCGCGACGTCCAGGCCATCACCCGCGTCGACGACCGCGAACTGCCCGGCATCGGTCCCGTCACCGCCAAGGCCATGGCCGTCTTCGCCGAACGCAGCGGCGACGACCTCGACCCGTGATCCCCGCACGGAGAGCGCGCCGACCGGGCGGATAACCCTCCCCACAGCGGGAAGGGACCCCCACATGACCACCACGCTGCGCCCCGAGGGCCCGGAGACACCCACCGCGGCCGGCGGCCGCACCAGACGCTGGCTGATCCTCTCGAACGGCCACCGGGTCGGCGCGCTGCGCACCACCGCCGACCCGGAGAGCGGTCGACTCTGCGGAACCATAGCCGAGTTGGAAATCACGGAGGGGCGCGGCCGGGGCCGCGGCACCTTCGGCGCGCTGGCCGCCGAGGAGGTACTGCGCACCTGGGGCTGCACCCGGGTCGACGTCACCGTCCCGGAGTCGGCCGTGACGGCCCGGGGTCTCGTCGCCGCCCTCGGCTACACCGAGCGGGCCCTGACCATGGCCAAGCGGCTGGTCACCGCCCCCGATCTGCCCGCCGGTCTGAGCGCGCGCCCCTTCGGCGACCCGGCCGAGATCCGGGCCTGGTACGAACGGTCCGCGGAGGACTACGTCCGCACGATGGTGCGGTCCGGCCTCACCGAGGAACAGGCCCGCGCCCGCTCGGGACCCGGGCAGAACGTGCTCCCGCCGGACGGGCAGACCCCGGGCGTGGTCCTGCGCCGCCTCTACGGCGCCGACGGCGGCCAGGAGCCGTACGGCCTGCTCTGGCTGCAACTGCGCCTGCGCGACCTGCCGGACGGCGAACCGCTCGCCTGGGTGATGAAGGTCGAGGTGTCCCCGGCCCACCGGGGCCGGGGACACGGACGCACGCTGATGCTGCTCGCCGAACGCGAGTGCCTGGCCGCCGGGGTGCGGAACCTCGGCCTCAACGTCTTCTCCGGCAACGAGGTCGCCGTCCGGCTCTACACCTCGCTCGGCTACCGGGTCACCGAGCGCTTCTACGGCAAGCCGCTGTGACCTGACGTGTCGTCAGGAAGCCTTCGCCGCCTCGATGACGGCCACGATCCGCTCGCGCAGCCCGTCCTGGCTCCGGCCGCCGTCGAGGCGCTGCCCGCCGATCACGTACGTCGGCGTGCCGGTGACCCCGATCGCCTTGCCCTCGGCCTGGTCGGCGTCGACGGTCAGCATGTGCCGGCCGTCGATCAGCGCGGTGTCCACCTCGTCGACGTCCGCCCCGACCTCCCGGGCCACGTCCAGCAGCACCTGCTGCCCGCGTGCGTCCAGCTCCGCGGTGCGGGCCAGCAGCGCCTCCACGAACGGCCACCCCAGCCCCTGCGCGAACGCCTCCTCGGCCGCCTCCGCGGCGGCGTAGGCGTGCTTGTGCTTCTCCAGCGGGAAGTGCCGCACCTCCACGGGCAGCGCCTCGCCGTACTGCGCGCGCAGCGCCCGTACGTCGTCCAGCGCGGTGTGGCAGTCCGGGCACTGGAGGTCGCACCAGAACTCGAGGCGGGGGAGGGAACCATCGATCATTCCCCCAGTGTTCCACTAATGGGCGCCCGCTCCGGCCGGAGGTGCGCCCGAGGGCGGACCGAGAGGAAGGCACCGATGACCAGGACGACCGGACACGAAGGAGCGGCTCCGTGCTGAGCGCGGCGATCAGCTTCGTCCTCACCGCGGGCGGGGTGGCCTTCGCCGGGCTGCGGGCCTACCGGCGGCGCTTCCTGTCGGCGACCCGCTGGTTCGCGGTGGCCCTGCTGCCCGCGGGCCTCTACCTGACCGGCCTGTTCCCGCTGGCGAGCACGATCGGCCGGGAGTTCGCCGACTGGGCGACCAAGCTGGTGCTCGACCCCCGGGTGTGGACCGGCATCGCACTGCTCGGCGTCTCCGTGGTCCTGCTGGTCACCACCCGCTGGGTGGGCCGCCGGGGCGGGGCGGCCGTGGAGGGCGCCCCGGAGCGCCCGGCCGCGGCCGGGCCGGCGCCCGGGCGTCCGGCGGTGGCGCCGACGCCCAGGGCCTCGGGAAAGCCGGTCTCGGGCAAGCCGGCCGCGGGCAAGCCGGACGACGGCCTCGGCGACTTCGCCGACATCGAGGAGATCCTCCGCAAGCGCGGGATCTGAACGGGGAGCCGGCGGCTGGCGGGGAAGAGGCGGGTCAGGCGGAGGGGACGGCCTCCGCCGACCGCTGCCGCGCCCGGTAGGCGGCGACGTGCAGCCGGTTGCCGCAGGTGCGGCTGTCGCAGTAGCGCCGCGAGCGGTTCCGGGAGAGGTCCACGAAGACCCGCGCGCAGTCCGGCGCCTCGCAGCGCCGCAGCCGCTCCCGCTCGCCCGCCATCAGGATGAAGGCCAGCGCCATGCCCAGCTCGGCCGCCAGGTGGTCACCGAGCGCGGCGTGCGGCGCGAAGTAGTGGATGTGCCAGTCGTGGTCGTCGTGGTCGGTCAGCCGGGGCGTCGTCCCGGCGGCCGCGACGATGGAGTTGACCAGATCCGCGGCTTGCGCGGTGGACTCCGTCGCGAACACCTCGCGCAGCCGGGTGCGCAGCTCGTGCACCCGCCGGAGGTCGTCCTCGGTCAGCGAGTCGATCTCGCTGATCTCCTGGCGGACCACGAAGGCGTCCAGCGCGGCGACGTCCGGCAGCCGCTCGTCGCCGCACACCTCGGGCGCGGTGTTGAGCAGCTCCACGAGGATGCTCAGCGCGCACTCGGTGTCATGGGTGATCAGCACGTTGGGGGCTCCTCGCGCAGGGGGACTCCGATACCCCGCGTCCACGGTTACCCCAGACCATACCGGGCCCGGTGCCGGTAGGGCGGCGCCTTCTTTCGAAGATGTGTGCGCAGTCCGGCAAGGCGTCCGAAACCGGGCGTCGCCGGGACCGCGGCCGGCCCCGAAACCAGCCCGCAGGGAGCCCCGGAAGACGTCGGCGCCCGGCACCGAGGCCGGCCACCCGTGGGGGTGGCCGGCCTCGGTGCCGGGCGCCTGCGGTGCTGTGGCCCGCTCCGGTGGGAGCGGAGCCGCTCACCGGCCCCGAGACCGCGTCGTGCGCGGCTGAGTCCGCTGCTGCCGTGCCCCCGAGTAGGACGGCTGCGATGAGGCAGGGGATGGGGCCCCGCCGACAGCGGGGCGTGACCGCCTCCGGACGGGGTTCAGCTTTCGGCGAGGATGTGGGACAGCTCCCGGTCGAGGTCGAAGTGACGGTGTTCGGTGCCGGGGGGCACCGCGGCGTCCGTCCGCTTGAGGAACGACTCAAGCGCCCGGGCCGGGGCCTCCAGCAGGGCTTCTCCTTCCGGAGAGCTCAGTGCGATGCAGACCACCCCTTGCCCGTGGCTGCGCGACGGCCACACCCGGACGTCGCCGGTACCGGTGGGTCGGTGCAGCCCCTCCGCGAGGAGATCTCGGGCGAACACCCACTCCACGGTCTCGTCGGCGCCCGTGTGGAACGTGGCGTGCACGGCATAGGGGTCGGCGGTGTCGTAGCGCAGGCCCGCGGGGACGGGCAGTGAGGACTCGCTGGACACGATGAGGCGCAGGTGCAGCTCGCAGCTGACCGTGGTGTTCATAAGCGCCATGGCCTTTCGCTCAGTGTGCGCTCGGGGAATCGCACGTCGGCGAACGGACCATCCCACCCCCACGACCGATGTAAACCCCTCTGTCCCGATTCGGGCGCGAGTCGTACCCCTTACGGCGCATTGCGGAATCGACCCGCAGTGGCCGGGCCGGGCATTCCCCGGCACTTCTTGGTTAGTTTCCTGGCATGACTGTGCGAAACGACAAGGCGGGCGGGAACGCGAGAACGGGTGAAGCGGCCGTGGAGGTTGACGAGGTCGCCGACGGCGGACGGGCGGTCGGATCGCGGGCCCCGGCCTTCGTCCGCCGCGCGCCGACGCTGCACAAGGTCTGGCAGGTGGCGATCTTCCTGGCCGGCCTCGCCGTGGTGGGGCTCGGGGTGATCATGCTGCCGCTGCCCGGCCCCGGCTGGCTGGTGATCTTCCTGGGCATGGGGATCTGGGCGACCGAGTTCGTCTGGGCCCAGCTGGCCCTGCGCTGGACCCGCCGCAAGGTCGCCGAGGCCGCCCAGCGGGCCATGGACCCGCGGGTGCGCCGCCGCAACCTGACCCTCACCGCGATCGGACTGGCCGCCCTCGTCGGGGTGGGCGGCTGGTACTTCGCCCGCTACGGCCTGACCGTCCCCTGGCAGCTGGACGGGAGCTGACCTGCCCGGGTGCGGGCCCGCGAACGGGGAGCGTGTTCGGAGCACCCCCCGGGATGCGGTAATGTTTTCCCTGCACCCGGGCGATTAGCTCAGCGGGAGAGCACTTCGTTCACACCGAAGGGGTCACTGGTTCGATCCCAGTATCGCCCACCGGAATGCATGGTGATACGTAAGGCCCAGCCGATTATCGGCTGGGCCTTACGTGTATTTCCGGAATCCGCCTGAAGGGCCGTCGGTAATCGGCTGAGGCACAGTCATCTTCCCTGTGGCGCGCGAGTTCTGCGGAGGTGTTGGCCGTCCCCGGAACGGGCGAGTTGTACGACCGGCCCCGAATGGTGCTACAGTTCTTCTCGTTGCCCGGGCGATTAGCTCAGCGGGAGAGCACTTCGTTCACACCGAAGGGGTCACTGGTTCGATCCCAGTATCGCCCACCGGACAGCACGCAGGCCCTGACCAGGAAACCGGTCAGGGCCTGCGGCGCGTTTCGGGCCCGGGAAGCCGGGAAGCCGGGAAGCCGGGAAGCCGGGAAGCCGCTACGCCGCCGCCTCGCAGCCGTGCTCCGGGTCCAGCCGGCGCCCGCAGCCGCACCGGGCCGGCCGCAGCGGCCAGGACAGGTCCACCCGTTCCGGCGTCCCCGAGCGGTCGAACCAGTTCTGCAGCCCCCGCGCCTGCGCCGCGTGCCAGATCGCCTGCCGCAGGTGCAGCTCCGCCGCCGACAGCCCGCCCAGCGCCGCCGGGTAACGGGCGCCGATCCGCCGGGTCAGCGCCAGCGCCGCCGTCGCGTCCGCCGCCGCGTCGTGCGCCCCGGCCAGCGTCACGCCGTAGTGGGCGCACAGGTCGGTCAGCGTCCGGCGGCCCTTGCGGTAGCGGTCCACGTGCTTGTCCAGCACCCGGGGATCCAGCACCACCAGCCCGGACGCCGACAGTCCGGCTGTCAGCGTCAGCCCGTGATGGCGGCGCAGCTCCCGGTCCAGCAGCGTCAGGTCGTAGGGCGCGTTCATCACCACCACCGGCCGCCCGGCCCGCGCCTCGGCCGCCAGCGCCCGGGTGACCTCCGCCACCACGGTGCCGGCCGGGCGGCCGTGGGCGCGCACCTGCTCGTCGGTGATGCCGTGCACCGCGCGGGCGCCGTCCGGGATCGGAACCCCGGGATCGGCGAGCCAGGTCGTGGTCCGCGCCGGCTCGCCCGGCGCGAGCTGGACGACCAGGGCGGCGGAGACGATCCGGTCGTTCTCCACGTCCACGCCGGTCGTCTCGGTGTCGAAGGAGGCGAGCGGGCCGGTGTACCAGTGCTGCTGCATGACTGCCCCTCAGACGAGCGTTGCGCCCGGGTGATACCCGGTTCTGACGCCCCTTCAACCCGTTTGGCCCAAGCCCGACCGGGGATCCTGGCCATGACCGTCCCGTTCGCATCGACCGGCCCGTCCGCAGCGGAACGGGCCCGGAACCGGGGGAGGCCGGGCGATGGCACTGACCCAGCCGCAGCCCGAGGACGCGGCCGTCCTGCGCGGGAACCTCGCGGTCACCGCCTGCATGGAGACCCTGCAGGTCGGCTACCTGCACGCGGTCGCCGCCGCGGCCGGCTGCTCGCTCTCCCAGCCGTTCCCGGACAACGGCATCGACTGGCACGTCAGCCACGGCTCCCGGGCGCACGAGGTGGACGACGAGGTCACCGTCAAGATCCAGCTCAAGGCCACCCAGCAGGTCGCGCCCGACCCGGCCGGGCCGTTCTTCAGCTTCACCCTGGACAACGACCACCTGCGCAAGCTCGCCCGGCCCCGGGTCGCCGTGCCGCGGATCCTGGTCGTGATGCTGCTGCCGCGCCGGGTCGACCACTGGCTGCGGGCCCGCCCGGACGCCCTGGAGCTGCGGCACTGCTGCTACTGGGTCAACCTGGCCGGCCACCCGGTCACCGGGCAGCGGCGCACCAACGTCCGGGTGCCCACCCGGAAGGTCTTCGACGACCGCGCGCTCTGCGACATCATGGCCCGGGTCGGCGCGGGCGGCAGCCCGTGACGGCCCGGGCCCGGCAGGGAGGGAACGGACCCATGACACCGCCGTACGCACCGGGCGAGCCGGCCCGGCCCCTGCCCGATCCGGCCACCGTCGACCCGACGGTGCTGGCCACCCTGCTCGCCCGGCACGGCTGGGTCCGCCGCGGCGGACCGGCCGCCCGGTACGGACGCTGGACCCCGCCCGACGACGAACCCGGCACCAGCCTGCTCGTCCCGGCCGGGAACGGCTTCGACGACGCCGTCGAACTCCTCGCCGACGCCGTCACCGCGCTCTCCCGCTCCCGCACCCCCTCCGCCCGCTCGATCCTGCTCGCCCTCACCGTCCCCGGCGACGAACTGCGCTGGCACCGCGAGACGCCCGGCCCCGCCGGGGCCACGCCCTGGGACGAGGCCGAACGCCTGCGACGGGCGGCCCGCGGGATGCTCGCCGCCGGCGCCAAGGCCGCCCGCACCAGGGCCGGCTACTTCGGCGCCCGGCTGGACGGTCCCGCCGGGGACTTCCTGGACCGCGTCCTGCTGGTCGAACAAGGCGCCGCCCTCACCGCGTACACCCCCGCCCCCGAGGGCCGCGCCGCCGTCACCACCCTGGTCCGCGCCCTGGAGGCACTGCGCGACGCCGTCGACTTCCGCCGGGTCAGCGGCGGGCCCGAGGCCTTCGCGAACGCCGTCCGGGCCGGGGTCAGCCGGGAGCTCGTCCGCTCCGTCGAGGACCTGGTGCGCGACGCGACGGCCGCCCGGCTCGGCGTCGCCTGGTCACCCGCCGCCGGGACGCCGGGCGGCTTCGGGGACCGCCGGATCGACCTCGACTTCTCACCCGGCGACCTGCCCGCCCTGGCCGAGGCCGCCGACCTGCTGGAACGGATCGAACCCGCCGTCGACGTCACCGTGGTCGGCGTGGTCACCCGCCTCAAGCGCGCCGACCCGGCCGGTCCGGGCTCGGTACGGCTGCGGGTCCTGGCCGGCGCCGAGGTCCACGAGCTCAAGCTCCGCCTGCCCGCCCCCGACTACCGGCTCGCCGCCGAGGCCCACCTCGCGGGCCTGCCCGTCCGGGTCAGCGGCCGCCTGGACCGGCACGGCGGCTTCCGCCGGCTCACCCGCCCGCACGGCCTGGAGCTCCGCGGCTGGGAGGAAGGGGACCGCGAACGGCTGCTGAAGGCGCTCGGGGAGAAGGCGGGAGAAGGGGGAGAAGAGGCGTAGGTGGACGGCAGGGGCGGCGCTCTCGGTACCATCGTCACGCGCAGCGCAGTGTTGCGTCCTCTGAAATCCAGCACGTCAGGAGAGACCGGTGACGGACGTCCGGGTAATCATCAGCCGCGAACCCGATCGGGAAGAGCGCGTGGTGACGACGGGCACCACGGCCGCCGAGCTCTTCGCCGACGACCGCTCGATCATCGCCGCCCGCGTCGGCGGCCAGCTCAAGGACCTCGCCTACGCCGTCCAGGACGGCGACGAGGTCGAGCCGGTCGCGATCGACAGCAAGGACGGCCTCGACATCCTGCGGCACTCCACCGCGCACGTCATGGCCCAGGCCGTGCAGCAGCTCTACCCCGAGGCCAAGCTCGGCATCGGCCCGCCGGTCAAGGACGGCTTCTACTACGACTTCGACGTCGAGAAGCCCTTCCACCCCGATGACCTCAAGGCCATCGAGAAGCGCATGCAGGAGATCATCAAGCGCGGGCAGAAGTTCTCCCGTCGTGTGGTCACCGACGAGTCCGCCCGCGAGGAGTTGGCCGCCGAGCCGTACAAGCTGGAGCTGATCGGCCTCAAGGGCTCCGCCGCCACCGCCGGTGAAGGCGCCGACGTCGAGGTCGGCGCCGGCGAGCTCACCATCTACGACAACCTGGACGCCAAGACCGGCGACCAGTGCTGGGGCGACCTCTGCCGCGGCCCGCACCTGCCCAGCACCCGCCACATCCCGGCGTTCAAGCTGATGCGCAACGCTTCCGCCTACTGGCGCGGCAGCGAGAAGAACAAGCAGCTCCAGCGCATCTACGGCACCGCCTGGCCGACCAAGGACGAGCTCAAGGCCCACCTCGACTTCCTCGTCGAGGCCGAGAAGCGCGACCACCGCAAGCTCGGCAACGAGCTCGACCTCTTCTCCATCCCCGAGGAGATCGGCTCCGGCCTCGCCGTCTTCCACCCCAAGGGCGGCATCATCCGCCGCGCGATGGAGGACTACTCGCGCAAGCGGCACGAGGAAGAGGGCTACGAGTTCGTCTACACCCCGCACGCCACCAAGGGGAAGCTCTTCGAGAAGAGCGGCCACCTCGACTGGTACGCGGACGGTATGTACCCGCCCATGCAGCTCGACGAGGGCGTGGACTACTACCTCAAGCCGATGAACTGCCCGATGCACAACCTGATCTTCGACGCGCGCGGCCGCTCGTACCGTGAACTGCCGCTGCGCCTCTTCGAGTTCGGGACGGTGTACCGCTACGAGAAGTCCGGCGTGGTGCACGGCCTGACCCGCGCCCGCGGCTTCACGCAGGACGACGCCCACATCTACTGCACCCGTGAGCAGATGGCGGAGGAGCTCGACTCCACGCTGACCTTCGTGCTCAACCTGCTCCGCGACTACGGTCTGACCGACTTCTACCTGGAGCTGTCGACCAAGGACCCGGTCAAGTACGTCGGCTCGGACGAGACCTGGGAGGAGGCCACCGCCGTCCTGGCGAGCGTGGCCGAGAAGCAGGGCCTGCCGCTGGTTCCGGACCCGGGCGGCGCGGCCTTCTACGGTCCGAAGATCTCGGTGCAGGCGCGGGACGCCATCGGCCGGACTTGGCAAATGTCGACGATTCAGTTGGATTTCAACCTGCCCGAACGCTTCGACCTGGAGTACACCGCTGCGGACGGCTCGCGTCAGCGGCCGGTCATGATCCACCGGGCCCTCTTCGGTTCGATCGAGCGGTTCTTCGCGGTGCTGCTGGAGCACTACGCCGGCGCCATGCCGCCGTGGCTGGCCCCGGTCACCGTGACCGGCATCCCGATCACCGACGAGCACGTGCCGTACCTGCTGGAGGTCGCGGCCGAGCTGAAGAAGCAGGGGATCCGGGTCGAGGTGGACACCTCGGACGACCGCATGCAGAAGAAGATCCGCAACGCGCAGCGCAGCAAGGTGCCGTTCATGCTGATCGCCGGTAACGACGACGTCGAGGCGGGCGCGGTGTCCTTCCGCTACCGCAACGGCGAGCAGAAGAACGGTGTGCCGGTGGCCGACGCGGTTGCCGAGATCGTGGACGCGGTGAAGAACCGCATCCAGGTGTGACCAGCTTCCCCGCTTGAGCGGGGGTGTCCCCATGCACGAGATGATCAAGCAGGGACAGAAGTCGTAGGCCCCGCCCTGGCGGGGATCGCGCGGGGCAGGCTCTCGATGAGTCTGCCCCGCGCGGCTTTGCAAGCACCGTCGGGCGAATATGCTGATCAGCATGACGACTGAGCCGGAACTGCAGCGGGGCGTCGGTGAGCCGGACGGCTTCCGCCGCCTGTGGACCCCCCATCGGATGGCCTACATCCAGGGTGAGAACAAGCCCACCGGCCCGGCTCCGGACGACGGTTGTCCGTTCTGCTCGATCCCGTCCCTGAGCGACGAGGACGGGCTGATCATCGCCCGGGGGAGCGCCGTGTTCGCGGTGCTGAACCTGTACCCGTACAACGGCGGCCACCTGATGGTGGTCCCGTACCGGCACGTGGCCGACTACACCGAGCTGGACGAGGCCGAGACGGCCGAGCTGGCGGACTTCACCAAGAAGGCCATGACGGCGCTGCGGGCGGCCTCCGGGGCGCACGGGTTCAACATCGGGATGAACCAGGGCGCCGCGGCCGGGGCCGGGATCGCGGCGCACCTGCACCAGCACGTGGTGCCGCGCTGGGGCGGGGACACCAACTTCATGCCGGTGGTCGGCCACACCAAGGTGCTGCCGCAGCTGCTGGCGGACACCCGGAAGATGCTGGCCGAGGTCTGGCCGCAGGGCTGATCCGGAGACCCGGAACGACACGGAGAGGGCCCCACCGAGGATCTCGGTGGGGCCCTCTCCGTGCTCGCTGGATCAGCCGGCGTTGAAGGTGTCGACGTCGTACGGGCGGGGGCTCTGCGCCTCGGACTTGATGATCGAGGTGCGGTTCTTGAAGAAGCGGTCGGCGTCCAGGTCGTGCTCCTCAAGGAACTCCAGCGTGGCGGCGTGGACCGCCGCGAGCACCGGGACGGAGGCGTTCTGGGCGTTGTCGACCATGGAGCGGTTCTCCCAGGCGCGGCCGGCCCAGATGTGCCGCAGTCCGAACGGTTCGGGCAGGCCGAGACCGCCGCCGAGCCAGCCGAGCAGGCCGGGCATCCGGTAGAAGGGGGCGCGGACGGCCTGGCGGACGACCTCGTCGTTGTCGATCAGGGGGAGCTTGACGGTGCGCTCCTCCCAGAACTTCACGGTCTTGGCGACCGACTTCTCCTTGTCCTTGGGCTTGTCGAAGAAGACGCCCTTCACCGGGCCGAGCGCGTAGCCGGAGACGGTGATGTTCAGGACGTTGGCGAGCAGGGTGACGGTGACGGTGAAGGTGAGGACCAGCTTGCCGTCGTGGGTGATGAACTGGGTGGCGAGGTAGTGCCGGGGGCCGCCGGAGAAGGTCTGCTTGTCGGCGACGCTCTGCACGGCGAAGTCGCGCATCCGGTCGCCGTCCATGTCGGCGTTGCCGGGGCGGCTGATCTCGTCGGCGCCCTCGCCGATGTCGAAGACCACCCACTGCTTGATGGCGACGTTGGGCATGCCGCTGTTGGCGACGTGGCTGACGCCGAGGCCCTTGAGGTGGGAGGAGATCCGGCGGATCAGGTCCCAGGGGTGGAAGGCGCGGAAGTCGGCGTGGCCCTCGGCGGGGTGGAGGGTGTCGGCGAGGCGCCATTCGCCCCAGCGGCGGCCGGCACCGAGGATGCCCTTGGGGCCGGCGTAGTGGTGGATGTTGGTCTCCTGCTCGGCGTCCAGGCGGCCGAGCTTGTCGCGCAGGTCGGCGGCCTTCTTGTCGAGGTCGTCCCGGGGGACGGCCTTGGCGACGGAGGCGGCCACCACGCTGCCCTCGACCAGGGACTGCCAGCGGGAGCGCAGGTCCTTGGCGGAGCGCTCGACGATCCGGCGGGCGAGGTACCAGCCGACGACCGGGGCGAGCATCGTCACGCGCAGGTAGATGCCGATGAAGCCGGTGGCCGGCGGGCGCAGCGCGAGCAGGATCGCGAGGGCGGCGGTCACGGCGAGCACGATGCCGCCGTAGACGGCCGCGTTCTTCGGATTGTCCCGCTTGAGCCAGGCGCGGAGCTGGAAGGCGCCGAGCCAGACCAGGGTGCCGGGGAGGAAGAGCACGCCGGTGGCGATGGAGACGGTGCTGAGCTGCCGGTCGCGGGTGTTGCGCAGTTCCTCGGCGGCCAGGCAGTGTTCGACGACCTGGCGGGTGTCGACTCCGAAGGCCGGGACGAGGGGTTTGCGGCCGCCGCCCAGGGCACGGGAGACCAGCGCCTTGCTGAAGGCCTCGCCGAGGTTGGGGCGGAAGAGCGCGAAGCGGCCCTTCTTCTCGGTGGCGTCGGTGACGGCGCCGACGAAGCCCTTGATCTCGCCGTCGCGGTACGCGGTCGAGGAGAGTCCCTGGGTGATGGCGGTCTGCGGGCCGGCGTCGGTCCGGGGTATCTGCGCACCCGGGGTCATGTCGAGTGTGGTCACGGTGGCGTCCCCTCCTCCCCTTGTCAGCGGCAGGTTACCGTGCCGTGGCACCCCCGCGCGGATGATCGTCTGAAGTACCGTCACCGGAGGCCTGAGGGCCATGATGCCCAGCTTCGGAGGGGTCGATACCCATCGCGGTGAGGATGGGGGCGGTGGGGCAGGATGGACGGCGGGAGCGAGGAAAGGGGAGTGCCGTGAAGGATCCGGTGCTGGTTTACGACGGGGACTGTTCGTTCTGTTCGTCCTGCGTGCGCTGGGCGGAGCGGTACCTGCGGCAGACGCTGGCCTCGGGGGGCTGGGAGGCGGTGCCGTTCCAGTTCGCGGATCTGGCGGGGCTGGACGGGCGGGCGGGCGGCCGGGGCGAGGTGTCGGCCGAGCGGGCCGAGCGCGAGGTGCTCTGGGTGACGCCGAGTGGCCGGGTGTACGGGGGCGCGCAGGCGGTTGCGCGGCTGCTGATGCGCTCCGGCGGGGTGTGGGCATATCCGGGCGCGGTGTTGACGGCGGCGCCGGTGCGGCCGTTGGCGGGGCTGGTGTACCGCTGGGTGGCGCGCAACCGGCACCGGATGCCGGGGGGTACGGCGGCCTGTGCGCTGCCGAACCGGAATCCCGTCCAGCCGTGACGTCGCCCGGCCGTGGCGTCGCCGGGTCGTGACGTCGCCCGGCCGTGGCGTCGCCGGGTCGTGACGTCGCCCGGCCGTGGCGTCGCCGGGTCGTGACGTCGACGAGCCGCGGTGCCGCTCAGTCGGTGTAGCGCCCGGCGAGGGCGGGGGGCATGGGTTCGTGGCGCAGGTAGGCGCGGGAGAACTCGGCGGTGCCGTGGGTGAGCGAGCGCAGGTCGATCGGGTAGCGGACGAGTTCGAGTTCGGGGACCTCGGCGCGCAGCAGGGTGAGGCCGCTGCCGCCGGTCTCGGTGCCGAGGACGCGGCCGCGGCGGGCCGAGAGGTCGCCGAGGACGGCGCCGAGGTAGTCGTCGGGGAGCAGGACGCTGACGGCGGCGACGGGTTCGAGCAGGCGGATGACGGCGTGCTCGGCGGCGTCGCGCAGGGCGAGGGCGGCGGCGTTCTGGAAGGACGCGTCGGAGGAGTCGACGGAGTGCGCCTTGCCGTCGGTGAGGGTGACCCGGACGTCGACGAGCGGGTACCCGGTGGCGACGCCCTTGGCGAGCTGGGCGCGGACGCCCTTCTCGACGGAGGGGATGAAGTGTTTGGGGACGGCGCCGCCGACGACGTGCTCCTGGAACTCGAAGCCGGAGCCGGCCGGTAGCGGTTCGACCTCGAGGTCGCAGATGGCGTACTGGCCGTGGCCGCCGGACTGCTTGACCAGGCGCCCGTGGCCGGCGGCGGCGCTGCCGAAGGTCTCGCGCAGGGCGACCTTGGGTTCGACGGTGTCGACGTGGACGCCGTGGCGGGTGCGGAGGCGGTCGAGGACGACGTCGGCGTGGGCCTCGCCGGTGCACCAGAGGACGAGCTGGTGGGTGTCGGGGTTCTGTTCCAGGCGTAGCGCCGGGTCCTCGGCGGTCAGGCGGGCGAGGGCCTGGGAGAGCTTGTCGTCGTCGGCCTTGCTGTGGGCTTCGACGGCGATCGGGAGCAGCGGTTCGGGGAGGGTCCAGCCGTCGAGGGTGACGGGTTGGCCGGGTTCGTGGACGGTGTCGCCGGCGCGGGCGGTGGTGAGTTTGGCGGCGCAGACGAGGTCGCCGGCGACGGCGTGCGGGACGGGCCGCTGGAGCTTGCCGAAGGGGCTGGTGAGGGCGGTGACGCGTTCGTCGCCGTTCTGGTCGTCGGTGTGGGCGGGGCCGACGAGGTGGATCTTGGTGTCGGGGCGCAGGGTGCCGGCGTACAGGCGCAGCAGGCTGATCCGGCCGACGTAGGCGTCGCCGGTGACGCGGACGACCTGGGCGGCGAGGGGGGCGTCGGGGTCGCAGGCGGGGGCGGGGCGGGTGCGTTCGGTGGGGTCGGGGAAGGCGTGGGCGATGAGGTCGAGGAGTTCGGCGGCGCCCAGGCCGTTCTCGCTGGTGGGGACGGCGGGGTGGAGGGCGCAGGAGAGGACTTCGCGGCGCAGGCCGGCTTCGAGGGAGTCGGTGTCGAGGGGGTCGCCGGAGAGGTAGCGCTCCATGAGGGTGTCGTCCTGGCCGGAGATGGCTTCGACGAGGCTGTCGTGGGCGGGGGCGGTGTCGGGCAGGGGGTCGGCGTCGCCGTAGGTGTCGCCGGTGAGGAGGTCGACGCTGCCGTCGGGGTGCCCGTCGTGGAGGACGGGCAGGAAGAGCGGGCGCAGGGTGTCCGGGCCCAGTTCGAAGGCGTCGTGGCAGGCGGTGAGGATGTCGTCGAAGCCGGTGTGGGCGAGGTCGAGTTTGGCGACGGCGATGGCGCGGGGGATGCCTTCGGCGGCGCATTCGCGCCACAGGGCGCGGGTGGGGGCGGTGACCGGGTCGGTGGCGGAGACGACGAAGACGGCGGCGTCGGCGGCGTGCAGGGCGGCGCGCAGGTCGGCGGTGAAGTCGGGGTGGCCGGGCGGGTCGATCAGGTTGATCTTGACGCCCTTCCATTCGAGGGGGAGGAGCGCGAGCTGGACGGAGCGCTGTTGCTGCTGCTCGATGTCCTCGTGGTCGGAGACGGTGGTGCCGTCGGTGACGCGGCCGGCCCGGCCGGTGGCGCCGGCGGCGAGGGCGAGGGATTCGGCGAGGGTGGTCTTGCCCACACCGCTGGAGCCGATGAGGACGACGTTGCGCAGGTCCTTCGGGCCGGTGACGGCGGGTGCCTGGCCGGCTCGTGCCGTGCTGCGGTCGGGCATCGGGGTCTCCTCCCGTGGCGCCGAGGCTGTCCTTCGCAGTCTAGGGTCGGGTGTCGTGGTGGCGCGTCTCGTACGGCCGGTCGGGTCGGGGCGGGGTGCGTGTCGTACGGCCGGTCGGTGACCGTGCGTGTGCGCGGAGTTGGGTGGGGGTGGCGTCCGGCGGTGCGTGCGCCGGAGCGTGTCCCGGGCGTGGCTACGATGGGTGGGCCGGACGGGCTGATCCGCCCGGCCGTCTGCTGCGCGTGCTGCGCCAGGCGGGTATCTGGGAGATCGGAGCGGCTGGGAAGGCCATGCTCAACAAATACGCGCGTGCCTTCTTCACACGTGTCCTGACCCCGTTCGCCGCGTTCCTGATCCGCCTGGGCGTGAGCCCGGACGCCGTGACGCTGATCGGTACCGCCGGTTCGGTGGCCGGTGCGCTGGTGTTCTTCCCGCGTGGGGAGTTCTTCTGGGGCACCATCACGATCACGCTGTTCATCTTCTCGGACCTGGTGGACGGGAACATGGCCCGCCAGCTGGGCCGGAGCACGAAGTGGGGGGCGTTCCTCGACTCCACCCTGGACCGGGTCGCGGACGCGGCGATCTTCGGCGGTCTGGCGATGTGGTACGCGGGCAAGGGTGACAACAACCTGCTCTGTGCGGTGGCGATCTTCTGTCTGGCGAGCGGTCTGGTGGTGTCGTACACCAAGGCGCGGGCGGAGAGCCAGGGTCTGCCGTGCGACGTGTCGGGGCTGGTGGAGCGGGCCGAGCGGCTGGTGGCCAGCCTGGTGGCGGCCGGGGTCGCGGGTCTGCACAAGTTCGGTGTGCCGTACGTGGAGTGGCTGCTGCCGGTGGCGCTGTGGCTGGTGGCGGCGGGCAGCCTGGTGACGGTGTTCCAGCGGATGCTGACCGTGCGCCGGGAGGCGTTCGAGGCCGACCGAGCGGCGGCCGGGAGCTGATGGGGGGCGTCCTGCGGTGACGGACCGACTGGTGTACTGGGCGTACGCGCTGGGGTGGGGGCTTCTGAAGCACCTGCCGGAGCGGGTGGCCAGGGGGCTGTTCGACCGGCTGGCGGACTACGCGTGGCGCAAGCGCGGCAAGCGGGTGCTCCAGCTGGAGGCGAATCTGCGCCGGGTCCGTCCGGGGATGGACGAGGCCGCGCTGCGGGAGCTGTCCCGGGCCGGGATGCGCTCGTACCTGCGGTACTGGATGGAGTCGTTCCGGCTGCCGGTGTGGAGCCGGGAGCGGGTGGCCCGGGACGTCCAGGTGGAGGGCTTCGAGCACCTGCGGGCGCCGCTGGAGGCGGGTCGGGGCGCGCTGATAGCGCTGCCGCACATGGGCAACTGGGACCTCGCGGGGGCCTGGGTGGCGCAGCAGGGCTACCCGTTCACCACGGTCGCGGAGCGGTTGAAGCCGGAGCGGCTGTTCGACCGGTTCGTGGCGTTCCGGGAGGGCCTGGGCATGGAGGTCCTGGCGCTGACCGGTGGTTCGGTGAACGTGATCGGCACGCTGGCGCGGCGGCTGCGCGAGGGACGGCTGGTCTGCCTGGTGGGGGACCGGGACCTGTCGGAGGCGGGCATCGGGGTGTCGTTCTTCGGTGAGGGGACGCGGATGCCGGCCGGTCCGGCGGCGCTGTGCCAGCGGACCGGGGCGGCGCTGCTGCCGGTGACGCTCTGGTACGACGGCCCGGTGCTGCGGGCGCGGATCCATCCGGAGGTGCCGGTGCCCGAGGAGGGCGACCGCAAGGAGCGCACCCTGGCGATGACCCAGGCGATGGCGCAGGTGTGGGAGCGGGGCATCCGCGAGCACCCGCAGGACTGGCACATGCTGCAGCGGTTCTGGCTGGCCGACCTGCCGGTTCGTGAGACGGTGAGGGCGGCGCCCGCGGAGCGTGCGGAGGCGGCCCCGGAGCCCGCGGTCGAGGCCTCCGGGTCCTGAGCCGTTCCGTCCTGCCCGCCCGCACCACTGTCCGAAGGAGCTTGAGGAACCCGTGAAGATCGGCATCGTCTGCCCGTACGACTGGGACGTCCCCGGGGGGGTGCAGTTCCACATCCGGGACCTGGCCGAGCACCTGATCGGTCTGGGGCACGAGGTGTCGGTGCTGGCGCCGGCCGAGGACGACGAGGCGCTGCCGCCGTACGTGGTTCCGGCGGGTCGGTCGGTGGCGGTGCCGTACAACGGGTCGGTGGCGCGGCTGAGTTTCGGGATCCTGTCGGCGGCGCGGGTGCGGCGGTGGCTGCACGACGGGCGCTTCGACATCCTGCACGTGCACGAGCCGGCGGCGCCGAGCCTGTCGATGCTGGCCGCGTGGTCGGCGACCGGGCCGATGGTGGGGACCTTCCACACCTCCAACCCGCGTTCGCGGGTGATGATCGCGGCCTCGCCGATCCTCCAGCCGGGGCTGGAGAAGATGCGGGCCCGGATCGCGGTGTCGGAGTACGCCCGGCGCACCCTGGTGGAGCACCTCGGCGGGGACGCGGTGGTGATCCCGAACGGTGTGGACGTGGGTTTCTTCGCGCGGGCGGAGCCGGACGAGCGCTGGACCGGAGGCGCGGCGAAGGGGGAGCCGGGCACGATCGGCTTCATCGGCCGGATCAACGAGCCGCGCAAGGGCCTGCCGACGCTGCTGGCGGCGCTGCCGGGGATCCTGGCCGAGCGGCCGGGGGTGCGGCTGCTGGTGGCGGGCAAGGGCGACGAGGAGGAGGCCGTCGCGGGCCTGGCGCCCGAGGTGCGTCGGCAGGTGGAGTTCCTCGGCATGGTGAGCGACCGGGACAAGGCCCGGCTGCTGCGCAGCGTGGACCTGTACGTGGCGCCGAACACCGGTGGCGAGAGCTTCGGGATCATCCTGGTGGAGGCGATGTCCGCGGGCGCGCCGGTCCTGGCGAGCGATCTGGACGCGTTCAAGCAGGTGCTGGACGGCGGGGGCGCGGGCGAGCTGTTCCCGGTGGAGGACGCGGACGCGTTGGCCCGTGCGGCGCTGCGGCTGCTGGGTGATCCGGCGCGGCTGGAGGAACTGCGGGAGGCGGCCTCGCGGCACGTGCGGCGGTTCGACTGGTCGACGGTGGGCGCGGACATCCTGGCGGTGTACGAGACGGTGACGGCCGGCGAGGCGGCGGTGGTCGAGGAGGACGTGCGCAGCGGTCGGCGCCGGTTCGGGCTGGCCAGGGACTGATCCCCGCGGCGGGCCCGGGTGTCGGTGGCGTTAGGGTCGGGCGTCCGTACCACTGCGATCCACGGGGGCGACATGCCGCAGATCTCCGTCGACTACTCGGCCTCCCTGGCCGGCACCTTCGACCGCCGGGGCCTCGGCCTGGCGATCAACCGGCTGGCGGAGGCGACGATCGACGCGAAGCCGGATTCCTGCAAGACGGTGTTCCGGCAGAGCGAGCTGCTGGTGGTGGGCACCAGCGGGGCGGCCGCCGACGCCCAGGTGTTCGTGGAGTTCCAGATCTTCCCGGGGCGTTCGCCGGAGGCGAAGGCGGCGCTGAGCGAGGGGGTGCTGGCGCTGCTGGCGCAGTACGTCCGGCCGCGGCCGGGCACCCGGTTGTTCACGGCGGTGGACATCGCGGACATCGACCGGGAGTGCTACCGGAACGCGACCGCCCAGGGCTGAACCGGTGACACCCGGTAACGTAGCGGCCCGTGACTACCTGGATCTGGGCCGGCGTGGCCGTGGTGCTGTTCGGCATGTACCTGAGTTGGACGGCCGGTCGTCTGGACCGGCTGCACGCCAGGATCGATGCCGCGCGGGCGGCGCTGGACGCGCAGCTGGTGCGCCGGGCCTCGGTGGCGTTGGAGCTGGCGACGTCCTCGCTGCTGGATCCGGCGGCCTCGCTGCTGCTGTTGGACGCGGCGCACGCGGCCCGGCAGGCCGAGGACGAGCAGCGCGAGGTGGCGGAGAGCCAGTTGAGCCTGGCGCTGCGGGCGGTGTTCGAGGAGCCGGAGCAGGTGGCGGCGCTGGTGGCCGAGCCGGGTGGCGAGGACGCGGTTCGTGATCTGACGGCCGCGGTGCGGCGGGTGCCGATGGCCCGCCGGTTCCACAACGACGCGGTGCGGGCGGCCCGGGCGGTGCGCGAGCACCGGCTGGTGCGGTACTTCCGGCTGGCGGGGAAGGCGCCCTTCCCGCTGGCGTTCGAGATGGACGATGCGCCGCCGCCCGCTCTTACGCCCGAGGGGGCGCCTGCTTAAGGTGTCCCCCGGATACGGCCCGTTTGTCGTGTCCCGTCGTCCGGGCTGGACTTGGTGGCGCATGGAGGGGTCACCCGTTCTGCCTACCATAGGGCGATAGCACCGATTCAGCTTCGAGTGAGGTCTCACGTGTCCACCACCCCCACCACCGCAGACCAGCCGCAGATCGGCACCGCCCGGGTCAAGCGCGGCATGGCCGAGCAGCTCAAGGGCGGTGTGATCATGGACGTGGTCAACGCCGAGCAGGCCAAGATCGCCGAGGACGCCGGCGCCGTGGCCGTCATGGCCCTGGAGCGGGTCCCGGCGGACATCCGCAAGGACGGCGGCGTCGCCCGCATGTCCGACCCGAACATGATCGAGGAGATCATCGCCGCGGTCTCCATCCCGGTGATGGCCAAGTCCCGCATCGGTCACTTCGTCGAGGCCCAGGTGCTCCAGTCGCTGGGCGTCGACTACATCGACGAGTCCGAGGTGCTGACCCCGGCCGACGAGGTCAACCACTCGGACAAGTTCGCCTTCACCACCCCCTTCGTCTGCGGCGCCACCAACCTGGGCGAGGCCCTGCGCCGCATCGCCGAGGGCGCGGCCATGATCCGCTCGAAGGGCGAGGCCGGCACCGGCAACGTCGTCGAGGCCGTCCGCCACCTGCGCCAGATCAAGAACGAGATCGGCCAGCTGCGCGCCCTGGACAACAACGAGCTGTACGCCGCCGCCAAGGAGCTGCGCGCCCCGTACGAGCTGGTCAAGGAGGTCGCCGAGCTCGGCAAGCTGCCGGTCGTGCTGTTCTCCGCCGGTGGCGTCGCCACCCCGGCCGACGCCGCGCTGATGCGCCAGCTGGGTGCCGAGGGCGTCTTCGTCGGCTCGGGCATCTTCAAGTCGGGCGACCCGGCCAAGCGCGCCGCCGCCATCGTGAAGGCCACCACCTTCTTCGACGACCCGAAGATCATCGCGGACGCCTCCCGCAACCTGGGCGAGGCCATGGTCGGCATCAACTGCGACACCCTGCCGGAGACCGAGCGCTACGCCAACCGCGGCTGGTAGTCGCCGTCCCTTGAGCCGGCCCGCCGCAGCGCCTCGGCGCTGCGGCGGGCCGCGCCACGTAGTCCGTCGTAACGATCGATAGAGGTTGAAGACCGTGAGCACTCCTGTCATCGGCGTCCTCGCCCTCCAGGGCGACGTCCGCGAGCACCTGGTGGCGCTGGCCGAGGCCGACGCGCTCGCCCGTCCGGTGCGCCGCGCCGAGGAGCTGGCCGAGGTCGACGCGCTGGTGATCCCCGGCGGGGAGTCCACCACCATGTCCAAGCTGGCGCTGCTGTTCGGCGTGATGGACCCGCTGCGCGAGCGGGTCGCCGCGGGGATGCCGGTCTACGGCACCTGCGCGGGCATGATCATGCTGGCCGACAAGATCCTGGACGGCCGCGAGGACCAGGAGACCGTCGGCGGCATCGACATGACGGTGCGCCGCAACGCCTTCGGCCGCCAGAACGAGTCCTTCGAGTCCGGGATCGACTTCGCGGGCCTGGGCGACGCGCCGGTGCACGGCGTCTTCATCCGCGCCCCCTGGGTCGAGGCGGTCGGCGCGGGCGTCGAGGTGCTGGCCGAGCTGCCCGCCGCCGACGGCCCGGAGAGCCGGATCGTGGCGGTGCGCCAGGGCAACCTGCTGGCCACGTCCTTCCACCCGGAGCTGACCGGTGACCACCGGGTGCACGCGTACTTCGTGCGGATGGTCGAGGAGCGCCTCGCCGAGGCCGCGCGCTGACCCGTGTCGGCCACGTGCTGACCGTGTGCGCCCCACCGGTGACGACACCGGTAAGATCTCATCTGTTCATTTCCCTTTGGCGACGTAAAGGAGCTGGCGATGTCCGGCCACTCTAAGTGGGCTACCACCAAGCACAAGAAGGCCGTGATCGACGCCAAGCGCGGCAAGCTCTTCGCCAAGATGATCAAGAACATCGAGGTGGCGGCGCGCACCGGCGGTCCCGACCCGGCGGGCAACCCGACCCTCTACGACGCCATCCAGAAGGCGAAGAAGAGCTCGGTCCCGATCGACAACATCAACCGCGCCGTCAAGCGCGGTGGCGGTCTGGAGGCCGGCGGCGCCGACTACCAGACCATCATGTACGAGGGCTACGGCCCGAACGGCGTCGCCGTCCTGATCGAGTGCCTCACCGACAACCGCAACCGCGCCGCCTCCGACGTGCGCGTCGCGATGACCCGCAACGGCGGCTCGATGGCCGACCCGGGCTCGGTGTCGTACCTGTTCACCCGCAAGGGCGTCGTCATCGTCCCCAAGGCCGACGGCGTGGACGAGGACAAGCTGTTCGAGGTCGTCCTCGACCAGGAGCCGGAGGAGATCAACGACCTCGGCGACTCGTTCGAGATCGTCTCCGAGGCCTCCAAGATGGTCGCCGTGCGCACCGCGCTGGTCGACGCGGGCGTCGACTACGACTCGGCCGAGGCCAACTTCCTCCCCAGCATGCAGGTCGAGCTGGACGTCGACGGCGCCCGCAAGATCCTCAAGCTGATCGACGCGCTGGAGGACAGCGACGACGTGCAGAACGTCTTCGCCAACTTCGACATCTCCGACGAGGTCGGCGCGCAGCTCGACGCCGAGTGATCACTGCCCAGTGATCGTCGGTGAGTGACCGTTCTCACTGCCCGGCCCGGTGGTCCCTGGACCACCGGGCCGGTGTCGTCGGTCGGGTTGTCGGACCCGGGCGGTAGCCTGCGGTGGTCGCTCGGCGAGGGGCGGGCAGCAGCGGCGGGTGACGCCGACGAGTGACAGGGAGACGGGCGAGTGGTGCGGGTACTGGGCGTGGACCCGGGGCTGACCAGGTGCGGGGTCGGCGTGGTCGAGGGCGCACCGGGCCGGCCGCTGCGGATGGCCGGGGTCGGCGTGGTGCGCACCCCCGCCGAGGCCGAGATCGGGCAGCGGCTGCTCCAGGTCGAGCAGGGCATCGAGGCCTGGCTGGACGAGCACCGGCCCGACCTGGTCGCCGTCGAGCGGGTCTTCGCCCAGCACAACGTCCGCACCGTGATGGGCACCGCCCAGGCCAGCGCCGTCGCGATGCTCTGCGCCACCCGGCGCGGCATCCCCGTCACCCTGCACACCCCCAGCGAGGTCAAGGCCGCCGTCACCGGCTCCGGCCGGGCCGACAAGGCGCAGGTCACGGCCATGGTGCAGCGTCTGCTGCGGCTGGACGCGCCGCCCAAGCCCGCCGACGCCGCCGACGCGCTGGCGCTGGCCATCTGCCACATCTGGCGCGGCGGGGCGACCAACCGGCTGGAGGCCGCCGTCCGGGCCGCCCGCTCCACCTCCCGCTCCACTCCTCCGAAAGGCACCGTCCGATGATCGCCTTCGTGCAAGGGCCCGTGGCGGCCATCTCCTCCGGGATCGCGGTGGTCGAGGTCGGCGGGGTGGGCATGGCCGTGCAGTGCACCCCGAACACCCTGGCCGGGCTGCGGCTGGGCGAGCCGGCCCGGCTGGCCACCTCGCTGGTGGTCCGGGAGGACTCGCTGACCCTGTTCGGCTTCGCGGACGACGACGAGCGCGCCGTGTTCGAGATCCTCCAGGCCGCGCCCGGCGTCGGCCCCAAGCTGGCGCAGGCGATCCTCGGCGTGCACAGCCCCGACGCGCTGCGCGCCGCGATCGCGGGCGGCGACGAGAAGGCGCTGGTCGCGGTGCCGGGCATCGGCAAGGCCAAGGCGGCCAAGCTGCTGCTGGAGTACAAGGACAAGCTCGGCGCCCCGCACGGCGCCGTCCCCGCGCAGAAGCCGATCGCCGCCGGCCCGGCGCCGTGGAGCGAGCAGCTGCACTCCGCGCTGACCGGCCTCGGCTACGCCCCGCGCGAGGCGGACGAGGCGGTCGCGGCCGTCACCCCGGAGGCCGAGGCGCAGGCGACGCCGGACGTCGGCGCCCTGCTCCGGCTCGCCCTGCGCGGCCTCAACCGCGCCCGCTGATCACCCGCCGACCTGTCCGTTTTCCGACACTGGAGACTCTGGAGCCCGCGACGATGTACGACCCGGAACCCGCCGACCGGCTGGTCACGGCCGCCGCCGACGGTGAGGACCAGGCGGTGGAGGCGGCGCTGCGCCCCAAGCTCCTGGACGAGTTCATCGGCCAGGAGCGGGTGCGCGAGCAGCTGTCGCTGGTGCTCCAGGCCGCCCGGAAGCGCGGCAGCGCGCCCGACCACGTGCTGCTGAGCGGGCCGCCCGGGCTCGGCAAGACCACCCTGTCCATGATCATCGCCGCCGAGCTGGGCGCCCCGATCCGGATCACCTCCGGCCCGGCCATCCAGCACGCCGGGGACCTCGCGGCGATCCTCTCCTCGCTCACCGAGGGCGAGGTGCTCTTCCTCGACGAGATCCACCGGATGTCCCGGCCGGCCGAGGAGATGCTCTACATGGCGATGGAGGACTTCCGGGTCGACGTGATCGTCGGCAAGGGCCCGGGCGCCACCGCCATCCCGCTGGAGCTTCCGCCGTTCACCCTGGTCGGCGCCACCACCCGGGCCGGTCTGCTGCCGCCGCCGCTGCGCGACCGCTTCGGATTCACCGGGCACATGGAGTTCTACGCCCCGGCCGAGCTCCAGCGGGTGGTGCACCGCTCGGCCACGCTGCTGGACGTGGAGATAGACCCGGCCGGCGCGGCCGAGATCGCCGGGCGCTCGCGCGGCACCCCGCGCATCGCCAACCGGCTGCTGCGCCGGGTCCGCGACTACGCCCAGGTCCGGCACGACGGGCAGGTCACCGCCGAGATCGCCGCCCAGGCGCTGGACGTCTACGAGGTGGACGCCCGCGGTCTGGACCGGCTGGACCGCGCGGTGCTGGACGCGCTGCTGCGGCTGTTCGGCGGCGGTCCGGTCGGTTTGTCGACACTCGCGGTCGCGGTGGGGGAGGAGTCCGAGACGGTCGAGGAGGTCGCCGAGCCGTTCCTGGTCCGCGAGGGCCTGCTCGCCCGCACCCCGCGCGGCCGGATCGCCACCGCCGCCGCCTGGCAGCACCTCGGCCTGACGCCGCCGACACGGACCGCGCCGGTCCAGACCATGCGCGGAGGCGTTCCGGCGCAGTCGGAGCTGTTTCCGGCGGACGAAAGCTGACCGCCATCGGCTGAACGGGTGAGTCGGGCCGGTCGGTTCCCACCCCGTGCTTCCGTTCTGGCACACGGAGGAGCCGGGAGCGAAGTCCGGGGAATCCGTGCAGGCGGAGGCTCGCCACTTTCGGCGGCAGGATGCGATGCTTGGCGTTGTCCGATCGATTCGGGGTCGCCTAGACTCCGCCGGACCGCCCCTCTCACCTGACGGGCCGACCAATACCACACAGGCCGCCGGCCGGCGGCCCGTAAAGGACCCTGGCTGCAGTGAACCTCATCATCCTTCTCCTCCCGATCATCGCGATCGTGCTCATGTTCCGGTCGCAGAAGAAGCGCCAGCAGCAGCAGCAGCAGATGCAGACTGCGCTGGAGCCCGGGGCGGGGGTGCGCACCATCGGTGGCCTGTACGCCCAGGTGAAGGCGGTCAACGAGGAGACCGTCGAGCTGGAGATCGCGCCCGGCGTGATCACCCACTTCACCAAGAGCGCCGTCGCGGCCGTCCTGGACCCCCAGGAGTACGACGCGATCATCAACGGCCGCCCCGCCGATGACGAGCTGCCCGAGCCGGAGGCCGAGGACGCCGAGCCGGTCGAGGCCAAGCCGCTGACGCTCACCAAGGACAGCGCCGAGAAGGGCGATGCCGAGGGCGGGGCTCCCGCGAGCAAGTAGTACGGCCGGGCAACCCGCCCGGCCGCGCGGCATACGCCGCGAGCCCATAGACCTCAGGGCCGCACAACCGCCGTACCCCCGTGCCGGATCTCGGTACGGGGGTACGGCCGGGGAAGTGGCATGGACAGGGAGAAACGAGCAAGGTGGCAACACCCAAGTCGCGCCCGCGCGACGGCTACCCAGGACGGGCTCTGGCCCTCATCCTGGTCGTCACCGTCGGACTGGTCGCCCTCATGTTCGGGAACGGCACCACCAAGCCCCGGCTCGGTATCGACCTCGCCGGTGGCACCAGCATCACGCTGACCGCGAAGTCGACCGACCCCAAGGCGCTGACCAAGTCCAACATGGACATCGCCGTCGGGATCATCGAGCGTCGCGTCAACGGCATGGGTGTCTCCGAGGCGGAGGTCCAGACCCAGGGCTCGGACACGATCATCGTGAACATCCCCAAGGGCGGCGACCGGCAGAACGCGGCGGACCAGGTGGGTACCACCGCCAAGCTGTTCTTCCGCCCCGTCCTGGCCGTGGCCCCCAGCGGCCTCGCCGTGCCGGCGCCCACCGGCACCCCGTCCGCGGGCGCCACCGGCACCCCGGGTGCGACCCCGTCCGCCGGCGCCACCGCGGCCGCCACCGGCACCCCGTCCGCCGGCGCGAGCGCCACCAAGCAGGGCCGCCCCGCGAGCGAGGCGCTGGCCGCCGAGGGCGCCAGCCCGAGCGCCGCCGCCACCGGCGCCGCGCCCTCCGCCGCCACCGGCGCCCCGAGCGCCGCGGCCACCCCGCAGACCCCGGCCGACCTCAGCGCCGCGATGACCCAGGGCAGCGTGCCGCCGGAGCTGTCCGCCGCGTTCGCCGCCCTGGACTGCTCCAAGCCCGAGGTCCGCGCCGCCCAGACCGGCGACGAGGACAAGGCCGTCGTCGCCTGCTCCCAGAAGGCCGAGAAGGGCTACTACGAGAAGCTGGTGCTCGGCCCGGTGGCCGTGAAGGGCTCGGACGTCTCCAAGGCCCAGGCCGGCATCGACACCCAGACCGGCGCCGGCTGGCAGGTCCAGCTGCAGTTCAACGGCACCGGCACCGACGCCTTCGCCAAGATCACCGGCCAGCTGGCCACCCAGGCCCCGCCGAACAACCAGTTCGCCATCGTGCTGGACAACCAGGTCGTCTCGCACCCCGAGGTCCGGGGCTCGATCCCGGGCGGCAGCGCGGTCATCACCGGCCAGTTCAAGCAGAGCGAGGCGCAGGACCTGGCCAACGTGCTGGGCTACGGCGCCCTGCCGCTGGAGTTCAGCAAGAGCGACATCACCACCGTCTCCCCGGCGCTCGGCAGCGACCAGCTCAAGGCCGGTCTGGTCGCCGGCCTGATCGGCATGATCCTGGTGGTCGCCTACTCGCTGATCTACTACCGCGGCCTCGGCCTGGTCTCGATCGCCGGTCTGATCGTCTCGGGGATCCTGACCTACTCGATCATGAGCCTGCTGGGCAGCGCGATCGGCTTCGCGCTGAACCTGCCGGCGGTCTGCGGTGCGATCGTCGCGATCGGCATCACCGCCGACTCCTTCATCGTGTACTTCGAGCGCATCCGCGACGAGGTCCGCGAGGGCGCCCCGCTGCGCCCGGCGGTCCAGCGGGCCTGGCCGCGCGCCCGGCGCACCATCCTGGTCTCGGACTTCGTGTCCTTCCTCTGTGCCGCCGTGCTCTACGTGGTCTCGGTCGGCAAGGTCCAGGGCTTCGCGTTCACCCTGGGTCTGACCACCGCGCTCGACGTCGTGGTGATCTTCCTCTTCACCAAGCCGCTGATCACGCTGCTGGCCCGTCGCAAGTTCTTCCTGAACGGCCACCCGTGGTCCGGCCTGGACCCGAAGCGGCTGGGCGCCCGCCCGCCGCTGCGCAGCAGCCGTCGCCGTAGCCCCTCCTCTGCCGCCGTGAAGGAGGCCTGACACCGTGTCACGCTTCTCCAACCTGGGCCACCGGCTCTACCAGGGCGAAGTCAGCTTCGACTTCGTCGGTCGCCGCAAGCTCTGGTACTCCATCTCCGGCGTGATCGTGCTGGTCGCGGCGATCGGCCTGGCCATGGGTCTGCACCTGGGCATCGAGTTCAAGGGCGGCTCGGTCTACACCGTGGCCAAGCCGGGCCTGACGGTCTCCCAGGCGCAGGACACCGCCGACGGGGTCGTCTCCTCGCACCCGCTGGTCCAGTCGACCGACAGCGGCAAGATCCGCATCCAGGTCAGCACCGAGGAGACCAAGAGCTCGGACCAGATCCGCTCCGAGCTCTCGCAGAAGCTCGGCGTGCCGCTGGACACCGTCGAGGCCCAGGTGATCGGCCCCAGCTGGGGCAAGCAGATCTCCCAGAAGGCACTCACCGGTCTGATCGTCTTCATGATCCTGGTGACGGTCTACCTGGCGATCGCCTTCGAGTGGCGGATGGCGGTGTCCGCCCTGGTCGCCCTCATCCACGACCTCCTGATCACCATCGGCGTGTACGCCCTGGTGGGCTTCGAGGTCACCCCGGGTACGGTGATCGGCTTCCTGACCATCCTCGGTTACTCGCTCTACGACACGGTCGTCGTCTTCGACACCGTGAAGGAGAACACCAAGGGGCTCACCAAGCAGAACAAGCTCACCTACAGCGAGGCCGCGAACGCGGGCCTCAACCAGACCCTGGTGCGCTCGCTCAACACCACCGTGGTGGCGCTGCTTCCGGTCGCCGCACTGCTGTTCATCGGTGGCGGCCTCCTGGGCGCCGGCACCCTGAACGACATCTCGCTCGCGCTGTTCATCGGCCTCGCGGCCGGTGCCTACTCCTCGATCTGCGTCGCCACCCCGCTGCTGGCGCAGCTCAAGGAGGAGCAGCCGGAGATGAAGGCGCTGCGCAAGCGGGTCCTCCAGCACCGGGCCGCCGCGGCCGCCAAGGCCGAGGCCGGCGACGGCGTCGCGGCGGACGAGGAGCCGACGGGCGAGGAGCAGCCCGCGGGTATGGTCGGACAGCGTGGCCGCTCGGCCGGCACCTCCCGTGCCAAGGGTCGTCCGTCCACCAAGCGCTAACCCCGACCGCGGGCCCCAGGCCCACCACCGTGAAGGACACCACCGTGACCACCGCCGACACCGCACTGGCCGAGCTGCTGAACAGCCGGATCCGCGACGTCCCGGACTACCCGAAGCCGGGTGTGCTGTTCAAGGACATCGCGCCGCTGCTCGCCGACGCCGAGGCCTTCGGCGCCCTCACCCGGGCGCTGGCCGACCGGGCCGAGGAGCTCGGTGCGACCAAGGTGGTGGGCCTGGAGGCGCGCGGCTTCGTGCTGGCGGCCCCGGCGGCCTTCGCGGCCGGACTCGGCTTCGTGCCGATCCGCAAGCCGGGCAAGCTGCCCGGCGAGGTGTTCCGGCGCTCGTACGAGCTGGAGTACGGCTCGGCGACGCTGGAGGTCCAGTGCGACGCCTTCGCGCCCGGTGAGCGGGTGCTGGTGGTGGACGACGTGCTGGCCACCGGCGGCACCATCGGCGCCTCGCTGGACCTGGTCAAGGAGGCCGGGGCCGAGCTGGCGGGCGTCGTGGTGCTGATGGAGCTGGGCTTCCTGGACGGCCGCGAGCGGCTGGCCGGGCACCTGGGCGGCGCCCCGCTGGAGACGCTGGTCACGGTCTGACGGATCGGTCAGGAGGACGGCGGTCGGGACATCCGACCGCCGTCCTTCCGTTTCCTGGCCCGGCCGGATGAACACGTCGGCGCCCGGCTCGGTACCATGAAGATTCATCCCCTCCCGGTTGTCCCGGACCGCTCGGGCCTCGGCAGGGGTCGGTCCGGTGCCCCGAGGAGTTGTCCTTGCCCGACGAGGTTGTGCCCACGGCCGCAGCGGCCACCCCCGAAAACCGTCCCACGCCCTCGGGGGCCACCCCGGCACGCCCGGCGCCGACCTCCTCGCGTTCGCTCGGCCCCTCGGGCCGTGGTTCCACCGGCGGCATGCGCGCCCGGCTGGCCCGCCTCGGCGGTCAGCGCTCCAGCGTGCTCAACCCCGTCCTGGAGCCGCTGTTCCGCTCGATCCGGGCGAACGACCCCAAGGCCGACCCGGCGCTGCTGCGCGACATCGAGAAGGCGTACGCGGTGGCCGAGAAGTGGCACCGCGGGCAGAAGCGCAAGAGCGGCGACCCGTACATCACCCACCCGCTGGCCGTCGCGACGATCCTGGCCGAACTCGGCATGGACGCCCCGACCCTGATGGCCGGGCTGCTGCACGACACCGTCGAGGACACCGACTACGGCCTGGAGACGCTGCGCAAGGACTTCGGCGACTCGGTGGCCCTGCTGGTGGACGGCGTCACCAAGCTGGACCGGGTCAAGTTCGGCGAGGCCGCGCAGGCCGAGACCGTCCGCAAGATGGTCGTGGCGATGGCCAAGGACCCGCGGGTCCTGGTGATCAAGCTGGCCGACCGCCTGCACAACATGCGCACGATGCGCTACCTCAAGCGGGAGAAGCAGGAGAAGAAGGCCCGCGAGACGCTGGAGATCTACGCCCCGCTGGCGCACCGGCTGGGCATGAACACCATCAAGTGGGAGCTGGAGGACCTCGCCTTCGCGATCCTCTACCCCAAGATGTACGACGAGATCGTCCGGCTGGTCGCCGAGCGCGCCCCCAAGCGGGACGAGTACCTGGCGACCGTCATCGACCAGGTCCAGGCGGACCTGCGCGGCGCCCGGATCACCGCCTCCGTCACCGGTCGGCCGAAGCACTACTACTCGGTCTACCAGAAGATGATCGTCCGGGGCCGGGACTTCGCCGAGATCTACGACCTGGTGGGCATAAGGGTCCTGGTCGACACCGTCCGCGACTGCTACGCGGCGCTGGGCACCATCCACGCGCGGTGGAACCCGGTGCCGGGGCGGTTCAAGGACTACATCGCGATGCCCAAGTTCAACATGTACCAGTCGCTGCACACCACGGTGATCGGTCCCGGGGGCAAGCCGGTCGAGCTGCAGATCCGCACCTTCGACATGCACCGGCGGGCCGAGTACGGCATCGCCGCGCACTGGAAGTACAAGCAGCGCGCGGTGGCCGGGGCGTCCAAGGTCCGCACCGACACCCCGACCCAGGTCCGCAAGGACGACAAGGCCGGCGCCGTCAACGAGATGGCCTGGCTGCGGCAGCTGCTGGACTGGCAGAAGGAGACCGCCGACCCGGGCGAGTTCCTGGAGTCGCTCCGCTTCGACCTGGCCAGCAACGAGGTCTTCGTCTTCACCCCCAAGGGTGACGTGATAGCCCTGCCGGCCGGGGCCACCCCGGTCGACTTCGCGTTCGCGGTGCACACCGAGGTCGGCTACCGGACGATAGGCGCCCGGGTCAACGGGCGGCTGGTGCCGCTGGAGTCGACCCTGGAGAACGGCGACACCGTCGAGGTGTTCACCTCCAAGGCGGAGAACGCCGGCCCCTCGCGGGACTGGCTGGGCTTCGTCAAGTCCCCGCGCGCCCGCAACAAGATCCGCGCCTGGTTCTCCAAGGAGCGCCGCGAGGAGGCGATCGAGCACGGCAAGGAGGCGATCGTCCGGGCGATGCGCAAGCAGGGCCTGCCGATCCAGCGGATCCTGACCGGCGACTCGCTGGTCACCCTGGCCCACGAGATGCGCTACCCCGACATCTCCTCGCTCTACGCCGCGATCGGCGAGGGCCACGTCGCCGCGCCGAACATCGTGCAGAAGCTGGTCCAGGCGCTCGGCGGCGAGGAGGGCGCGACCGAGGACCTGGCGGAGACCGCCACCCCGACCCACGACAACCGCCGTGCGGTGCGCCGCCGGGCCAAGGGCGACCCGGGCGTGATCGTCAAGGGCGTCGAGGACGTCTGGGTCAAGCTCTCCCGGTGCTGCACCCCGGTGCCCGGAGACCCGATCGTCGGCTTCGTGACCCGCGGCAACGGCGTCTCGGTGCACCGCGCCGACTGCGTCAACGTGGAGGCGCTGAGCCAGCAGCCGGAGCGCATGATCGACGTCGAGTGGGCGGCCACCCAGTCCTCGGTCTTCCTGGTGGCCATCCAGGTCGAGGCGCTGGACCGCTCCCGGCTGCTCTCGGACGTCACCCGGGTGCTCTCCGACCAGCACGTCAACATCCTGTCGGCGGCGGTGCAGACCTCCCGGGACCGGGTGGCGATGAGCCGCTTCACCTTCGAGATGGGCGACCCGAAGCACCTGGGCCACGTGCTCAAGGCGGTGCGCGGCGTCGAGGGCGTGTACGACGTCTACCGCGTCACCTCCGCCCGCAAGTAGCGGGCCGGTACGGGAAAGGCCCCCGGGAGCGATCCCGGGGGCCTTCGCCGTTCCAGCGGGCCGAGCGATCAGCCGCTGAACTCCTCCTGGCTCTTGTGCGCCTGGTCCAGCAGGGTCCGCACGCCGTCCAGCTCGGACTCCAGCTTGGCGATCCTGGAGGCGTTGCCGGCCGCGCGGGCCTTGTCCAGGTCGGCCTGGAGCTTGTCGGCCTTCGCCTGGAACAGGCCCACCATGCCGGCCGCGCGGGCCTTGGCCTCCGGGTTGGAGCGCTTCCACTCGGCGTCCTCGGCCTCGCGGATGGCCCGCTCGACCGTGTTCAGCCGGCCGTCCAGCTTCGGACGGACCTCGCGCGGCACGTGCCCGATGGCCTCCCAGCGCTCGTTGACCTCGCGCAGCGCGGCCTTGGCGGCCTTGAGGTCGGTGATCGGCAGGATCGCCTCGGCCTCGGTGGCCAGCGCCTCCTTGAGCTTCTGGTTCTCCACCTGCTCGGCGTCCCGCTCGCTGAACACCGACGAACGGGCCTGGAAGAAGACGTCCTGGGCGCCGCGGAACCGCGCCCACAGCTCGTCCTCGATGTCCCGCTGGGCCCGGCCGGCGGCCTTCCAGCGCGCCATCAGGTCGCGGTAGGCGGCCGCGGTGCTGCCCCACTCCGTGGACGAGGACAGCGCCTCGGCCTCGGCGACCAGCGCCTCCTTGGTCTGCCGGGCCTTCTCGCGCTCGGCGTCCAGGGTGGCGAAGTGCGCCTTGCGGTGCTTGGAGAAGACCGAGCGGGCGTGCGAGAAGCGGTGCCACAGCTCGTCGTCGCTCTTGCGGTCCAGCCGCGGCAGGCCCTTCCAGGTGTCCACCAGGGCGCGCAGCCGGTCCCCGGCCTCCCGCCACTGGGTGGACTCGGCGAGCTGCTCGGCCTCGGAGACCAGGGCCTCCTTGGCCGCACGGGCCTCGTCCTGGGCCTTGGCGCGAGCGGCCTTGCGCTCCTCGCGCCGGCTCTCGATCTCGCCGGTGAGCGTGTCCAGCCGCTTGGCCAGGCCCTCCAGGTCCCCGACCGCGTGCCCCTCGACGACCTGGGCGCGCAGGTGCTCCAGCGCGGTCAGGGCGTCCTTGGCGGCCAGGTCGGTGGTGCGCACCCGCTTCTCCAGCAGGCCGATCTCCACCTCGATGCCCTGGTACTTGCGCTCGAAGTAGGCGAGGGCCTCCTCGGGCGAGCCGGCCTGCCAGGAACCGACGACGCGTTCACCGTCGGCCGTCCTGACGTAGACCGTGCCCTGCTCGTCCACACGGCCCCACGGGTCGCTGCTCATAGCGCGTCCTCCACATGACGTCGCGCCCGCGCCGGGGCGGCGCGCGTCCGTCGTCCACAGTTGATGTGCGACGGACCGAAAGAGTCCGCCGTCCCCGTCCGCCGTGCCTTGCTGCCGAGGGTGACGGCCAGGCGGGTGCGGGCACCCTATACAACGCCAACATAGGCGACCAGGACCGGTGCTGTCCGCATCCGGGCCGGGCGATTTCGGTCCGGGGCCGTGTGGGGGCGGCGCGCACGCCGCCCCCACACGGCCCCGGGATGGGTCAACCCTTCGCCACCGTAACGGTGTTGAAGGTGACGTCGGCCATCGGGTGGCCGTCCGGCGAGCCCTCCAGGGTGCCCGCGGCGGCGATCTTCTGTACCGCGTCCAGACCCTCGGTGATCTTGCCGAAGGGGGTGTAGTTCGGCGGCAGCTTGGTGTCCTTGTAGACCAGGAAGAACTGGCTGCCGTTGGTGCCCGGGCCGGAGTTGGCCATCGCCACGGTGCCGGCCGGGTAGGTCGCGCCGGCCAGGTTCTCGTCCGCGAACTTGTAGCCGGGGCCGCCGGTGCCGCCCGGGACGGTCGCGCTGGCGGTCGGGTCGCCGCACTGGAGCACGAAGATGCCGTCGGTGGTGAGGCGGTGGCACTTGGTGTGGTCGAAGTACTTCTCGCCGGCCAGGAAGGCGAAGGAGTTCACGGTGTGCGGCGCCTTGGCCGCGTCCAGCGCGATCGTCACCTTGCCGCAGTTGCTGTCCAGCGTCATGGCGTACGAGCCGCTCGCGTCGATCGTCATGGGCGGCTCGGCCTGCCACTGCTTGCCGTTGGGCGCGCCCGGCGCCGGGGCGGCGCAGCCCTCGACCGGCTTGCGGGTCGGGGTGGTCGGCTCCTCGGTGGAGGTCGGCGCCGCCTGGGCGCTGTTCGTCTTCTTGTCGGCCTTTTCGTCCGAGCTGAACGCGCCGGTGGCGATCAGGGTGCCACCGCCCGCCAGCACCACGACGGCGAGCGAGGTGCCCAGGATCGTGTTGCGCCGCCTGCGCGCGGACTGGGCCGCGACCCGGCGCTCCATCTGGCGCTCGTACTTCTCTCGGGCGAGCTGCCGCCGCCGCTGTTCGCTGCTGACCACCGGCCGTGTCTCCTACGGATGTGCGGGAAAAGTGGATGGATTCCGGAGCGGATCATCGCATCCCTCGGCGGCCAAGTGTAGGGACCGGGCCTGTAAGAACCCGGTGAACCTGCCGGGCCGCCGTGCCCCGTCACCCCTATCTGGTTCGCAACCGGACCCGGGGCGCCGGTAGGCTGCACCTACATCACCACTGGCAGCAATCACCACTGGTAGCCGCCGCAGCCGCCCGCCGCACACCCGAAGGACGCGCGTGTTCATCGCCGGATTCCCCGCTGGAGCCTGGGGCACCAACTGCTACCTGGTCGCTCCGGCGGCCGGTGAGGAGTGCGTCATCGTCGATCCCGGCCACCAGGCGGCCCGCGGCGTCGAGGAGATGGTCCGCGAGCACCGGCTGAAGCCCGTCGCCGTGCTGCTCACCCACGGCCACATCGACCACGTGGCCTCGGTGGTCCCGGTCTGCGGCGCCCGCGGCGTCCCGGCCTGGATCCACCCCGAGGACCGGTACATGATGTCCGACCCGGAGAAGGCGCTCGGCCGCTCCCTGGGCACCCAGCTGATGGGCGAGCTCACCGTCGGTGAGCCCGACGACGTGCGCGAGCTCACCGACGGCAGCGTGCTGGAGCTGGCCGGCCTGCAGCTCACCGTGGACCACGCCCCGGGCCATACCGGGGGGTCGGTGACCTTCCGGACGCCCGGTGCCGAGGACCTCCCCCCGGTGCTGTTCTCGGGCGACCTGCTGTTCGCCGGCTCCATCGGGCGTACCGACCTCCCGGGCGGGGACAGCGAGGCGATCATGAACTCGCTGGCCCGGGTGTGCCTGCCCCTCGACGATTCCACCGTGGTCCTCTCCGGCCACGGCGGTCAGACCACCATCGGCCGCGAGCGCGCCACCAACCCCTACCTCCGACAGGCAGCAGGGGCGGCCGGCGCCCCGGCTTTCCCCCGACGAGGAATGTGACGGAAGAGAAGTTGAGCACCTTCACCGCCCCCAAGGGCACCTACGACCTGCTGCCCCCCAGCTCCGCGACGTTCCTGGCGATCCGCGAGCGCATCGCCGCGCCCGCCCGCCGGGCCGGTTACGGCTACGTCGAGACCCCGGTCTTCGAGGACGTGAAGCTGTTCTCCCGCGGCGTCGGCGAGTCCACCGACATCGTCACCAAGGAGATGTACACCCTCACCACCAAGGGCGGCGACGAGCTGGCGCTGCGCCCCGAGGGCACCGCCTCGGTGCTGCGCGCCGCCCTCCAGGCCAACCTGCACAAGCAGGGCAACCTGCCGGTCAAGCTCTGGTACTCCGGCTCGTACTACCGCTACGAGCGCGCCCAGAAGGGCCGCTACCGCCAGTTCTCCCAGGTCGGTGCCGAGGCGATCGGCGCCGAGGACCCGGCGCTGGACGCCGAGCTGATCATCCTGGCCGACGACGCCTTCCGCTCGCTGGGCCTGCGCGACTACTCGCTGCTGCTCAACAGCCTCGGCGACAAGCAGTGCCGCCCGGTCTACCGCACCGCCCTGATCGAGTTCCTCGCGGGCCTGGACCTGGACGAGGACACCCGCCGCCGCGCCGAGATCAACCCGCTGCGCGTCCTGGACGACAAGCGCGAGTCCGTGCAGGCCCAGCTCACCGACGCCCCGATGCTGCGCGACTTCCTGTGCGAGGAGTGCAAGGCGTACGACGAGAAGGTCCGCGAGCTGCTCACCGCCAACGGTGTCGCCTTCGTCGACGACCCCAAGCTGGTCCGCGGCCTGGACTACTACACCCGCACCACGTTCGAGTTCGTGCACAACGGCCTCGGCTCCCAGTCCGCCATCGGCGGCGGCGGCCGCTACGACGGCCTGTCCGAGATGATCGGCGGCCCCGCGCTGCCGTCCGTCGGCTGGGCCCTCGGCGTGGACCGCACCTACCTGGCCCTGGAGGCCGAGGGCGTGGACCTCGACCTGCCGGCCGCCACCTCCGTCTACGCCGTCGCGCTCGGCGAGGAGGCCAAGAACGTCCTGTTCGCCAAGGTGGTCGAGCTGCGCCGGGCCGGCGTGGCCACCGACCTCGCCTTCGGCGTCAAGAGCATCAAGAACGCCATGAAGTCCGCCGACCGGTCCGGCGCCCGCTTCGCCCTGATCGCCGGGGACCGGGACCTCGCCGAGGGCGTCGTCCAGCTCAAGGACATGAGCACCGGCGAACAGACCCCCGTCGCCCTCGACGCACTCGTCACCACCCTGAAGGAGAAGCAGCTGTGATCCGCACGCACGACGCGGGCACGCTCCGCCCGGAGCACGCAGGCACCACCGTCACCCTGGCCGGCTGGGTCGCCCGCCGCCGCGACCACGGCGGCGTCGCCTTCATCGACCTGCGCGACGCCTCCGGCACCGTGCAGATCGTGGTCCGCGACCTCGACTCGGTGCACGGCCTGCGCGCCGAGTACTGCGTCAAGGTCGTCGGCGACGTCCGGGTCCGCCCCGAGGGCAACGAGAACCCGGACATCCCGACCGGCGCCGTCGAGGTCGTCGTCAGCGAGATCGAGGTGCTCTCCGAGGCCGCCCCGCTGCCCTTCCCGGTCGCCGAGTACGAGCCGGGCACGGTCAACGAGGAGGTCCGGCTGCGCTACCGCTACCTGGACCTGCGCCGCGAGGGCCCGGCCAAGGGCCTGCGCCTGCGCTCCAAGGTCAACAACATCATCCGCCGGGTGATGGAGGAGAACGACTACCTCGACATCGAGACGCCGTACCTCACCCGCTCCACCCCCGAGGGCGCCCGCGACTTCCTCGTCCCGGTCCGCCTGCAGCCCGGTCACTGGTACGCCCTGCCGCAGTCGCCCCAGCTGTTCAAGCAGCTGCTGATGGTGGCCGGCATGGAGCGCTACTACCAGATCGCCCGCTGCTTCCGCGACGAGGACTTCCGCGCCGACCGGCAGCCGGAGTTCACCCAGCTGGACATCGAGGCCTCGTTCGTCGACCAGGAGGACGTCCTGGCCCTCGGCGAGAAGATCATCGGCGCCATCTGGCGCGAGGTCCACGGCTACGAGGTCCCGAACCCGCTGCCGCGGATGACCTACGCGGACGCCATGGGCCGCTACGGCTCGGACAAGCCGGACGTCCGCTTCGGCCAGGAGCTCACCGACCTGACCGAGTACTTCAAGGGCACCGAGTTCCGCGTCTTCCAGGCCCCGTACGTCGGCGCCGTGGTCATGCCCGGCGGCGCCTCGCAGCCGCGCAAGCAGCTGGACGCCTGGCAGGACTGGGCCAAGGCGCGCGGCGCCAAGGGCCTCGCCTACGTCCTCATCGACGCCGAGACCGGCGAGCTGCGCGGCCCGGTCGCCAAGAACCTCTCCGAGGAGCACCTGGCCGGCCTCGCCGCCGCCGTCGGCGCCAAGAACGGCGACGCGGTCTTCTTCGCGGCCGGCAAGGAGCGCGCCTCGCAGGAGCTGCTCGGCGCCGCCCGTCTGGAGATCGGCCGCCGCTGCGAGCTGATCGACGAGTCCAAGTGGGCCTTCCTCTGGGTCGTCGACTTCCCGATGTTCGAGCCGATCGAGGACGACAAGGGCCAGTTCCAGGGTTGGCACGCGGTGCACCACCCCTTCACCGCCCCGACCGCGGAGTCGCTGGCCACCTTCGACACCGACCCGGGCTCGGCCCTGTCCAACGCCTACGACCTGGTCCTCAACGGCTCGGAGCTGGGCGGCGGTTCGATCCGTATCCACCAGCGCGACGTGCAGAAGCGGGCGTTCGACGCGATCGGCCTCTCCGAGGAGGAGGCGGCCTCGCAGTTCGGCTTCCTGCTGGATGCCTTCAACTACGGCCCGCCGCCGCACGGTGGTGTCGCCTTCGGTCTCGACCGCATCGTCACGCTGCTGGGCGGGTACGACACCATCCGGGACGTCATCGCCTTCCCGAAGACGTCCACCGGCGGCGACCCGCTGACCGGCGCCCCGACCCCGATCACCCCGGCGCAGCGCCGCGAGGCCGGCGTGGACGCGCAGCCGAAGGTCCGCGAGGACGCCAAGGGCGAGGCTCAGCCCAAGTCCTGACGTCGCGTCATCCGCTAACCTGCAACGGCCCCGGACAGCCCACCCGCTGTCCGGGGCCGGTCCACAACGATGTGTGACACAGGGAGGGTTGACTCATGAAGGTCACAACCAGGGTCGAATGTCCGGATGATGCCCCGGCGACCAGACGCGTCCACATGGCCGCGTTCCCCGGCCCGGACGAGGCCGACCTGGTGGACGCGCTGCGCCGCGATCCCGCCTGGCTGCCCGGGCTGTCCGTGGTGGCGGTCGACGAGACCGGGCTGGTGATCGGCCACGCGCTGCTGACCCGGCTGCGGGTCGGCGGCGGCAAGGGGCTGGCGCTCGCACCGGTCGCCGTGGCGCCCGAGTGGCAGCGCCGGGGCGTCGGCGAGCTGGTCGTCCGGGCCGCGCTGGCGGCCGCCGAGGACGCGGGCGAGAAGCTCGTGGTCGTCCTCGGCGATCCGGAGTACTACGGCCGGTTCGGCTTCGCGCCGGCCGGGCGGCACGAGGTCACCGGCCCGTTCGAGGTGCCGGAGGAGTACTTCCAGGCGCTGCCGCTGGCGGCGTACGACGGCGCCCCGCGCGGGCTCTGCCGCTACCCCGAGCCCTTCGTCGCGGTCTGACGGCACCAGCGCCTCTCCCTCGGGCGCCTCTCCCGGGGCCGGTCCACGAGACCGGTCCGGTCGCCACGGCCCCGCCGACCTGCGGATCAGGCCCCCGGCGCCTACGGTGAGTGCTCATCAGCATTCGACCGAACGGAGGACCCGAGGGTGGCCGAGCAGCAGCGGGCCGGACAGCCGGAGAAACTGGCCAGGAGGCCGTACGAGCGGGAGCTGCTGCGGCTCCAACAGGAGTTGGTGAAGCTCCAGGAGTGGGTGCGGGTCGAGGGCGCCCGGCTGGTGGTGGTCTTCGAGGGGCGCGACGCCGCGGGCAAGGGCGGAGCGATCCAGCGGGTGACGGAGTACCTGAACCCGCGCATCGCCCGGGTCGCGGCGCTGCCCACGCCGACCGAGCGGCAGAAGACCCAGTGGTACTTCCAGCGGTACGTCGAGCACCTTCCGGCCGCCGGGGAGATCGTGCTGTTCGACCGCAGCTGGTACAACCGCGCGGGCGTCGAGCGCGTGATGGGCTTCTGCAGCGACGAGGAGTACTGGCAGTTCCTGCACCAGTGCCCGACCTTCGAGCGGATGCTGATCGAGTCGGGCATCCTGCTGCGCAAGTACTGGTTCTCGGTGAGCGACACCGAGCAGGAGCGGCGCTTCCGGGACCGGCTGGAGGACCCGATGAAGCGCTGGAAGCTCTCCCCGATGGACGTCGAGTCGATCACCCGCTGGGAGGACTACTCGCGGGCCAAGGACGAGATGTTCCTCCACACCGACATCCCGGACTCGCCCTGGCACGTGGTGGAGAGCGACGACAAGCGCCGGGCCCGGATCAACATGATCGCCCACCTGCTGTCCACCGTGCCCTACCGCGAGGTCAAGGCGCCGCAGGTCAAACTGCCTCCCCGCCCGGCCTCGCGCGGCTACCAGCGGCCGCCGCGCGACCTGCAGAAGTACGTCCCGGACCACGCCGCCGGGCTCGAGTAGCGGGCCGGCGGGCCGGCGGGTCGTCCGAACGGACGCGTGGCGTTGCCGCCGCCCGGGCGGGGCCGTGCGATGGACGTGCCACCCCGGCGCGGGCGCCCGACCCGGCGTCCGCCGGACGTCAGGAGACCCGCCCATGTACGTGCGCACCGGCTACTTCACCGGCGACCCGGCCCGCCTCGGCCGGACCCTCGACGGCTTCGTCGAGGAGGCCGTCGGCCTGCTCTCCGCCGAGCCCGGCTACCGGGGCTACGGGCTCTTCGCCAACCGCGAGCTGGGGGTCTTCACGATGGGCTCCTGGTGGGACACCGTCCAGGCCGAGCGGGACAGCGACGCGAAGCTGGGCGCGCGGCGCGGCGAGCTGCTGACCCCGTTCGCCGGCACGGCGGCCGTCGACGTCTGGGAGGCGGCGGCCTTCGCCCCGCCCGGCGAGGGCGGGCCGGGGGCCCGGTTCCGGCTGGTCCGGGCCGACTTCGACCCCGCGTCGGCCGACCGGCTGGTCGAGCTGTTCCGGGAGCAGGCCCTGCCGATGCTGGAGCGGATGGACGGCTTCGTGGGCGGTGCCCTGCTGATCCAGCGGGACCGGGGCCGGGCCTCGGTGGGGACGATCTTCCGGGACCAGGCCACCTCCGCGGCCTCCCGCAGCGCCCAGGCCGAGGCGCGGGCCAGGATCACTGCCGCGGCCGGCGTGTCGGTCCGGTCGCTGGAGGAGTTCGACGTCGTCCAGCTGGACCGGCGCCCGCCGAGCTAGCCGCGAGCCGCGGGAGCCGTGCGCCCCGGCCGCCGTCGCGCGGCCGCGGCCGTCCGCGGCGCGACGGGCTGTCCGGGGCCTCGCATAGGCTTCCGGTGTGGACGAACCGGACCTCTTCACCGCCGCAGCCGAGGAACGCCAGACCAGGGAGCCCGGCCGGGCGCCCCTGGCCGTACGGATGCGTCCGCGCACCCTGGACGAGGTGGCCGGGCAGCGGCAGCTGCTGAAGCCCGGCTCGCCGCTGCGCCGGCTGGTCGCGGGCTCGCGCGGCCCGGCGGCGACCAGCTCGGTGATCCTCTGGGGGCCGCCCGGCACCGGCAAGACCACTCTGGCGCACGTGATCAGCCAGGCGGTCGAGGGCCGCTTCGTCGAGCTGTCCGCGATCACCGCCGGGGTCAAGGAGGTCCGGGCGGTGATCGACGGCGCCCGGCGGGCGGTCGGGATGTCCGGCCGGGAGACGGTGCTCTTCCTGGACGAGATCCACCGCTTCTCCAAGGCCCAGCAGGACTCGCTGCTGCCGGCCGTGGAGAACCGCTGGGTCACCCTGATCGCGGCGACGACGGAGAACCCGTACTTCTCGGTGATCTCCCCGCTGCTGTCCCGCTCGCTGCTGCTCACCCTGGAGTCGCTGACCGACGAGGACATCCGGGCGCTGCTGCGCCGCGCGGTGGCCGACGAGCGCGGCCTGGAGGGCGCGCTGGAGCTGTCCGCGGAGGCCGAGGACCACCTGGTGCGGCTGGCCGGCGGGGACGCCCGGCGGGCGCTCACCACCCTGGAGGCGGCGGCCGGGGCGGCGCTGGAGAAGGGTGAGTCGAGCATCACGCTGGCCACCACCGAGACGGCCGTCAACCAGGCGGCGGTGCGCTACGACAAGGACGGCGACCAGCACTACGACGTGGCGAGCGCGCTGATCAAGTCGATCCGCGGCAGCGACGTGGACGCCACCCTGCACTACCTGGCCCGGATGATCGAGGCGGGGGAGGACCCGCGGTTCATCGCCCGCCGACTGATGATCTCGGCCAGCGAGGACGTCGGCCTGGCCGACCCGACGGCCCTGCAGACGGCGGTGGCGGCGGCCCAGGCGGTGGCCCTGATCGGTTTCCCGGAGGCCCGGATCATCCTCTCCCAGGCGGCCATCGCGCTGGCCCTGGCACCCAAGTCCAACGCCGCCTACCTCGCGATCGACGCCGCGCTGGCGGACGTCCGGCAGGGCCTGGCGGGCGCCGTGCCGTCGCACCTGAGGGACGCGCACTACGGCGGCGCGGGCAAGCTCGGCCACGGCAAGGGCTACCAGTACCCGCACGACCTGCCGGAGGGCATCGCCACCCAGCAGTACGCGCCGGACGCCGTGCACGGCCGGGAGTACTACCAGCCGACCAGGCGCGGCGGCGAGGCCCGGTACGCGGACGTGGTGGAGTGGACGCGCGGGCGGCTGCGGGGGGAGCGCAGGAGCGAGAAGCAGGCCGACCGGAAGCCGGAACCGAAGCCGGAACCGAAGGCGGACCGGAAGCCGGCCGGGAAGCCCGACCCGAAGCCCGGGGAAAAGGCCGACTGATCGACGGCTATACTCGGTCGGAGTGCCATGTCCCGGGACGGCGGCGGGGGAGACCCCACCGACCGGCCGCACCAGCGGGGCATCGGCGGTAGGCCTCCCCCGGGAGGCCCGCACCAGGAGCGTCGCGCACCGTTTCGGTGTCGCGGACGGCCCGGCTTCCGGGCCCTTCGTGTGACCAGCACATCTCGTGCCCGGCTCCGGAGAGCGGCTGATCCCATCGCGCAGGCGGCGGGGTTTTCTCCGGGTCGCGACATGCGACCTCCGTCAACACCTGGTGAAGCCGTATTCGTAAGCAAGGAAGGTTTGGTTCATGGCGAACCAGAAGCGTCCCAAGGTCAAGATCGCGCGCGCGCTCGGTGTGCCGCTGACCCCGAAGTCCGTCAAGTACTTCGAGGCCCGCCCGTACCCGCCCGGCCAGCACGGCCGTGGCCGCAAGCAGAACTCGGACTACAAGGTCCGTCTGCTCGAGAAGCAGCGTCTCCGCGCCCAGTACGACCTGAGCGAGAAGCAGCTGTCGCGTGCGTTCGACCGCGCGAAGAAGGCCGAGGGCAAGACCGGTGAGGCGCTCGTCGCCGAGCTGGAGACCCGTCTGGACTCGCTGGTGCTGCGTTCGGGCATCGCCCGCACCATCTACCAGGCCCGCCAGATGGTCGTCCACGGCCACATCGAGGTCAACGGTGGCAAGGTCAACAAGCCGTCGTTCCAGATGAAGCCGGGCTTCGTGGTGACCGTCCGCGAGCGCTCCAAGGAGAAGGTCCCCTTCCAGGTCGCCCGTGAGGGTGGCTACGCGGGTGAGGGCCAGACCCCGAAGTACCTCGAGGTCAACCTGAAGGCCCTGGCCTTCCGCCTGGACCGTGCGCCGCAGCGCAAGGAGGTCCCGGTGATCTGTGACGAGCAGCTGGTCGTCGAGTACTACTCGCGCTGACCCGGCTTCGCTCTTCGCGAACACCAGCGAGCCCCCGTCGCCTCTTCGAGGCGGCGGGGGCTCGCCCCGTTCTTCCCTGCTGTCGCCGTGCGGCTGCCGTCAGACGGTCTCGCCGGTCATCGCGGCGGCCAGCCGCAGGTGCGGGCGGGCCTCCTCGGTGCGGCCCTGGCGCTCCAGGGTGCGGCCGAGCATCAGCCGGGCGTAGTCCTCGGCCGGGTCGGCCTCCAGGATCCGCAGCAGCTCGGCCTCGGCGCGGCGGAGCTGGGCCGAGTGGAAGTAGCTGCGGGCCAGCAGCATCCGGACGGAGAGGTTGGTCGGCTCCTCGGCCAGCACGCCTTCGAGCGTGCGGGCGGCGTCGGTGTACGCCTTGGAATCGAAGTAGAACTTCGCCATGCGGTACTCGTTGGCGGTGTTGTGGGCGGCCATGGTGCTCCTTCCGGGCAGTTCCTTGCCTCCTCAAGCAATCGGCAAGTTTCAACTATTCCGCACCCGCGAGGAGGCCGGTGCGGGCGGCACCGCCCGGGGCCCCGGCGCCGGTTCCGGGCCCTGCGCCGAGCCTCCGCCGCCGAGCGCCCTGGTGACCGCCGCGTCCAGGTCCAGCCGGGCGCCGGCCTCGTAGCACTCCTCGTACTCCTGGGCGGTCAGCCCGGCCCGGGCCCGCTCGGAGCACTCCTGGTGCGGGCCGAAGAAGTTCCGCGAACCCAGGAACGGGTTGCCGACCGTGCGCCAGATCCGGTGCGCGGCGCCCTGCAGCACCCGGGCCTCGCGCAGGTCGCCCGGCCGGCCCGGTCTGCTCGGCTCGGTCTCCAGCAGCGCCAGCAGGTCGATGCCCAGCACGATGCCGAGCAGGTCGCGGAAGAGGTGGTTCAGCCGCACGCACTCCCGGGCCAGCGCCCGGGCGGGCTGCACGGCGCCGTCCAGCCAGTGCGAGTACGCCGTCGCGTAGAGCACGTAGCCGTAGGCCCACTGCTCGCCGTGCTCCTCGCACAGCTCGCGGGCCTGGCCGAACCAGAGCTCGCCGCTGTCCAGGTCGCCCTGGAAGAGGTGGGCCAGACCCAGCTCCAGCATGGCCATCACCACGTTGCTGTTGAGCTCGCCGATGGTCCGGTAGTGCCAGAGCGCCTCCTCGAACAGCTCGGCGGCCCGGTCGGGGTCGTCGCCGACCAGGGCGACGCAGCCCTGGCGGTGGACGGCGTAGGCCAGCGCCCGGTCGTCGCCGGTGTCCAGGGCCTGGCGGCGGCACTCCTCCAGGGCCGGGCGGGCGAAGCCGAGGTCGCCCTGGAGGACGGCCGTGTAGCCGGTCACCCAGAGGGCCTTGGCCCGGGCCTCGGTGGGTTCGCGGTCCAGCGCGAGCGCGCGGTCCAGCCAGTGCCGGCCCTCGCCGAGGTGGCCGCAGCCGATCCAGTAGAACCAGAGCGTGCCGGCCAGCAGCAGGGCGACCTGTTCCTCGCCGGGCTCGGAGAGGGAGAACTCCAGCGCCGCGCGCAGGTCGGCGTGGGCGAGCCCGGTGCGCTCGGCGGTCTCCGCCTGCCGGGGGCCGAACCACTCGACCTCGCCCCAGGTGGCGACGCCCAGGTACCAGTCCCGGTGGCGGCGCAGCAGCCGCTGCTCCTCGCCGGCGGCGCGCAGCCACCGGCCGCCGTACTCGCTCAGGGTGTCCAGCAGACGGAAGCGCACGCCGAAGGCGCTGTCCTCGCGCAGCACCACGGACTTGGCGACCAGCTCGTCGAGCAGGTCGAGGACCTCCTCGGCCTCGATGCCCTCGCCGGCGCAGACGTACTCGGCGGCCTCCAGGTCGAAACCGCCGGCGAAGACCGACAGGCGGGCCCAGAGTAAACGTTCCTGCACGGTGCACAGCTCATGGCTCCAGCCGATCGTCGTGCGCAGCGTCTGGTGCCGGGGCAGGGCCGTCCGGGAGCCGCCGGTGAGCAGCCGGAAGCGGTCGTCCAGCCGGGCGGTGACCTGCTCCACCGACAGTGCGCGCAGCCGGCCGGCGGCCAGCTCCAGGGCCAGCGGGATGCCGTCCAGCCGGCGGCAGAGCAGCGCGACCGCCTCCGCGTTGGCCTCCGTCACCTCGAAGGACGGCAGCACCGCCCGGGCCCGTTCGGCGAACAGCCGTACCGCGTCCGGCAGCGCGTCCGGCAGCGCGCCCGGCCGCGCCGGGCCGACCGGCAGCGGCGCGACCGGCAGCAGGTGCTCGCCGGAGGCCCGCAGCGCGGTGCGGCTGGTGATCAGCAGCCGCAGGCCGGGCAGCGCCCGCAGCAGCGCGTCGGCCAGCTCGGCGCAGGCCTCCACCAGGTGCTCGCAGCCGTCCAGCACCAGCAGCACGCGCCGACCCGCCAGCCGCTCGGTCAGGACGTCCAGCGGTGGACGGGCGGTGTCGTCGGTGAGGTGCAGCGCCTCCAGGACGGCGTGGCCGAGCAGCAGCCGGTCCTGCACCGGGGCCACGTCCACCAGCCACGTGCCGTCCGGGAAGGCGCCGGCCGCCCGGGCGGCGGCGCGCAGGGCCAGCCGGCTCTTGCCCACGCCGCCCGGGCCGGTGACGGTCACCAGCCGGGCCGAGGACAGCAGTGCGGCCAGTGCGGCCAGCTCCTCCTGCCGCCCGACGAAGCCGGTCACCTCGGCCGGCAGCCGACCGGGCTCCGGCTCCCGCGGCCCCGCCGGGGGTTCCCCGGGTTGCGCTCTCCAGTCCCCGGCCATCGGCTGCTCCCCGTGCTCCAGGCCGGACCGGTCGAGGTCCGGACGTGCGTCGGGCCGTACGGGCGACGGCCTGCCAGGCAGAACGAGGTGACCGATCGGCAGGTTACGCGCGCGGATCGCACACCCGACCGGATCGCCGGGGAAAGAACCCGGTCCGGGAATGGAGCGTGGGCGCGATAGGGTTCCCTTCGAAGAACTGCAAGGCGAGGGAGCGCGCAAAGGTGTCCGTGGGAGAGCTGGCCGGATTGCTCGTCGCCGTGTTCTGGGCGGTCCTGGTCACCCTGCTCGCCGTGGTGCTGGTCCGCCTCTCCCGGGTGCTCAAGGAAGCCGCGGTCCTGGTCTCCGCGGTCACCGAACAGGCCGTCCCGCTGCTGACCGACGCGGGCGCCGCGGTGCGCAGCGCCAACGAGCAGCTGGAGCGGGTGGACGAGATCACCGCCAACGTCCAGGACGCCGCCGCCAACGCCAACGCGCTCTCCTCCACCGTGGCCGCCACCCTGGGCGGACCGCTGGTGAAGGTCGCGGCGTTCAGCTACGGCGTGCGCAAGGCCGTCGCCCGACAGCAGGGCGGACTGCCGCCGGTGCCGGCGCAGGCCGGCGAGCGCGAGGAGCTGGCCCGGCTGATCCGGGCCGAGGTGCGCGCCGCGACCGCGCCCAGGAGCGGCCTGTTCTCCCGGGTCCGGCGCGCGGTGAGGGGCTGACGGCATGGCACGCATCTTCTGGATGGCGGTCGGCGCCGGCGCCACCGTCTGGGCCATGAAGAAGGCCAACGAGGCGGCGCAGCGGCTCACCCCCGAAAGCCTCTCCGGCACCGCGGCCCGCGGTGCGCTGCACCTGGGCGACCTGGCCAAGCAGTTCGCCCAGGACGTGAGGGCCGGCATGGCCGAGCGCGAGGAGCAGCTGAAGGACGACCTCGGGCTGCACGGCACCGCCGTGGTGGAGCCCCGCAGCGCCCGCCGCGTGCCGCGTGGCGAGCCGCAGTACCGAGCTATCTCGGCGGCGCCCGGTAGCCCGGCCGCCGCCCTGCCTCCGTCCCGCAGCTCCCGTACCACCCCCCAGACCACTGAAGAAACGCCCCGACGTGCCCTGCCGCCGCGGGGCGGCACCCCGAACCGGAAGGACCACTAATGGAGTCGGCTGAGATCCGCCGCCGCTGGCTGCGCTTCTTCGAGGAGCGCGGCCACACCGTCGTTCCGTCGGCGTCCCTGGTCGCCGACGACCCCACCCTGCTGCTCGTCAACGCCGGCATGGTGCCGTTCAAGCCCTACTTCCTGGGCGAGGTCAAGCCGCAGTTCTCGCGCGCCACCAGCGTCCAGAAGTGCGTGCGCACCCTGGACATCGAGGAGGTCGGGAAGACCACCCGGCACGGCTCCTTCTTCCAGATGTGCGGCAACTTCTCCTTCGGCGACTACTTCAAGGAAGGAGCCATCAAGTTCGCGTGGGAGCTGCTCACCACGCCCGTCGCGGACGGTGGCTACGGCCTGGAGAAGGAGAAGCTCTGGATCACCGTCTACAAGGACGACGACGAGGCCGAGCTGATCTGGCGTGACGTCATCGGCGTGCCCTCGGAGCGCATCCAGCGCCTGGGCATGAAGGACAACTTCTGGTCGATGGGCGTCCCCGGCCCGTGCGGTCCGTGCTCGGAGATCAACTACGACCGCGGCCCCGCGTACGGCGAGGAGGGCGGCCCGGCCGTCAACGGCGAGCGCTACCTGGAGATCTGGAACCTGGTCTTCATGCAGTACGAGCGCGGCCACGGCGACGGGAAGGACGGCTTCGAGATCCTCGGCGACCTGCCGAGCAAGAACATCGACACCGGCCTCGGCCTGGAGCGCCTCGCCGCCATCCTGCAGGGCGTCGACAACCTCTTCGAGATCGACACCAGCCGGATGATCCTCGACCGCGCCGCCGAGCTCACCGGTCACGCCTACGGCGCCGACCACAAGTCGGACGTCTCGCTGCGCGTGGTCACCGACCACATCCGCACCGCGCTGATGCTGGTCGGCGACGGCGTGACCCCGGGCAACGAGGGCCGCGGCTACGTGCTGCGCCGCATCCTGCGCCGTGCCATCCGCAACATGCGCCTGCTGGGCGCCACCGAGCCGGTGGCCAAGGAGCTCATCGACGTCGCGATCAAGGCGATGGCCCCGCAGTACCCGGAGCTGGAGGCCGACCGCAAGCGCATCGAGACGGTCGTCGTCGGCGAGGAGGCCGCCTTCCTCCAGACCCTGAAGGCCGGCACCAACCTGCTGGACGTCGCGGTCACCGAGACCAAGCAGGCCGGTGGCGTGGTGCTCTCCGGCCAGCAGGCGTTCAAGCTGCACGACACCTACGGCTTCCCGATCGACCTCACCCTGGAGATGGCCGAGGAGCAGGGCCTCCAGGTGGACGAGGCGGGCTTCCGCCGGCTGATGCAGGAGCAGCGGGACCGCGCCAAGGCGGACGCCAAGGCCAAGAAGATGGGCCACGCCGATGTTGCCGCGTACCGCGAGGTCGCCGACAAGTCCGGCGCCAGCCTCTTCACCGGTTACGCCCTGACCGAGGGCGAGGCCACCGTGGTCGGCCTGCTGGTGGACGGCGTTCCGGCGCCGGCCGCCTCCGAGGGCGACGAGGTCGAGATCATCCTCGACCGCACCCCGTTCTACGCCGAGGGCGGCGGCCAGCTCGCCGACCAGGGCCGGATCCGGCTGGAGTCCGGCGCGGTGGTGGAGATCCGCGACGTGCAGCAGCCCGTCCCGGGCGTCATCGTGCACTCCGGCGGGGTGCTGTTCGGCGAGGTCGTGCTGGGCGCCTCGGCGTACGCCACGATCGACACCGAGCGCCGCCGGGCGATCGCCCGCGCCCACTCGGCCACCCACCTGACCCACCAGGCGCTGCGCGACGCGCTCGGCCCGACGGCCGCCCAGGCCGGCTCCGAGAACGCCCCCGGCCGCTTCCGCTTCGACTTCGGCTCGCCCGCCGCCGTTCCCGGCAGCGTGCTGGTCGACGTCGAGCAGAAGATCAACGACGTGCTGGGCCGCGAGCTGGAGGTCAGCGCCGAGGTCATGACGATGGACCAGGCCCGCAAGGCCGGCGCCATCGCGATGTTCGGCGAGAAGTACGGCGACGAGGTCCGGGTCGTCACCATCGGCGACTTCTCCAAGGAGCTGTGCGGTGGCACCCACGTCGGCAACACCGCCCAGCTGGGCCTGGTGAAGCTGCTCGGCGAGTCCTCGATCGGCTCCGGCGTGCGCCGCGTCGAGGCGCTGGTCGGCGTCGACGCCTACCGCTTCTTGGCCCGTGAGCACACCGTGGTCTCCCAGCTCACCGAGCTGGTCAAGGGCCGCCCGGAGGAGCTGCCGGAGAAGATCTCGGGCATGCTCGCCAAGCTCAAGGACGCCGAGAAGGAGATCGAGCGCTTCCGCGCCGAGAAGGTGCTGGCCGCCGCGGCGGGCCTGGCCGACTCGGCCGAGGACGTGCACGGCATCGCCGTGGTCGCCGCGCAGGTCGCCGACGGCGTGGGCGCGGACGAGCTGCGCAAGCTGGTCCTGGACGTGCGCGGCCGCCTGGGCTCGCGCCCGGCCGTGGTCGCCGCCTTCACCGTGGCGAACGACCGTCCGCTGACCGTGATCGCCACCAACGAGGACGCCCGCGGCCGTGGCATCAAGGCCGGCGAGCTGGTCCGGACCGCCGCCAAGACCCTCGGCGGCGGCGGTGGCGGCAAGGACGACGTCGCCCAGGGCGGCGGCTCCAACCCGGCCGCGGTCGGCGAGGCCATCGCCGCGGTGCGCGGCCTGGTCGCGGAGCGCGCCAGCTGATGGAGCAGGAGGAGAGGCCCTTCCGGCGTGGGCGGCGGATCGCCGTCGACGTCGGGGACGCCCGGATCGGGGTCGCGTCCTGCGACCCCGACGGGGTGCTCGCCACGCCGGTGGAGACCGTTCCGGCCGGGGTGAAGTCGCAGGCCAGGATCGCCGCCATCGTCGACGAGTACGGCGCGATGGAGGTGATCGTCGGGCTGCCGCGCTCGCTCAGCGGCAAGGAGGGCCCGGCGGCGGAGAAGGTCCGGGCGTACGCGGCCCGGCTGGCCGACCGGATCTACCCGGTGCCGGTGCGGCTGGTGGACGAGCGGATGTCGACCGTCACCGCGACCCACGGGCTGCGTGCCTCGGGGGTCAAGGCGAAGAAGGGCCGCTCGGTCGTGGACCAGGCCGCCGCGGTGGTGATCCTCCAGACCGCCCTTGAGTCCGAACGGGTGAGCGGACGCCCGCCCGGTGAGAGCGTCGGGGCGGCCGGCTGACCGGTCTGATCTAACGTCCCGTTGAGGGGTCCGTGCGGACGCGTCCGCACGGACCCCTTTTCGTTCGCTTCCGTATCCGTTTTGGATCGATTCGTATCGATCCGGATCGATCTGGGACCGCCGAGGGGGCGCGAGCCATGACCGACCAGGACTTCTATCCGGGGCTCACGCCCGGGCATCTGGGCGCGCCGGTGCTGGAACCGGAGGGCCGTCCGCCGTCCGCGCCCCGTCCGCGCTTCGATGCGCCGGATCCGCACCGACGGCGCAACGGACTGGCCTGCGGGCTCACCGCGCTCGCGCTGATCGCGGTGTTCGGCGGGATCGGGCTGACCGGCTACACCTGGCTCCAGGCGCAGCGCAAACCCCCGGCCGCCGCCGACTTCGCCGGGCAGGGCACCGGCAGCGTGCAGGTCTCGGTCCCGGAGGGAGCGGGCCTGTCCCAGATCGCCTCCGCGCTGGTGCGCAACGGGGTGGTGGCCAGCTCGCTCGCCTTCACCCGCGCCGCGAAGGGCAGCGCCGCGGCGGCCGGGCGGATCCAGCCCGGGACGTACACGCTGAAGCAGAAGATGTCGGCCGCGGCGGCGCTGGCGATCCTGATCGACCCGGCCAACGCCAACGGCCTGACCATCCCCGAGGGCTGGCGCGGCTACCAGATCTACGCGGCCATCGACCGGAAGCTGAACCTGCCCGCGGGCACCGCCCAGAAGACCGCCCAGGAGCAGGGCGCCGAGCTCGGCCTGCCCGAGTTCACCAACGGCAGCCCGGAGGGCTACCTGTTCCCGGCGACGTACAGCGTCACCGACGGCACCACCGCCTTCGACCTGCTGAAGCAGATGGTGGACCGGGCCGGCAGGGAGTTCGGCCGGGACGACGCCACCGTGGTCGCGCAGAACCTCGGGCAGAGCGTGTACGGGCTGATCACCGTGGCCTCCATGGTCCAGGGCGAGGCCGACAACACTGCGGACATGGGCAAGGTGGCCCGGGTGATCTACAACCGGCTGGCCAAGGGCATGCCCCTGCAGCTGGACTCCACCATCAACTACGCGCTCGGGCGTTCGACCCTGAACACCTCGGTGACCGACACCAGACTGGACTCCCCGTACAACACCTACCTGCACACCGGGCTGCCGCCGAGCCCGATCTCCAACCCCGGGCGGCAGGCGATCCTGGCGGCGCTCGACCCGACGCCGGGGGACTGGCTCTACTTCGTCACCGTGAAACCGGGGGACACCCGCTTCACCGACAGCTTCGACGTGCAGCAACGCAACGTGGCCGAGTTCAACGCCAACCGGGCGGCGGCCAAGCAGAGCGCCCAGGCCACCGGCCCGGTCTCCCCGGCGGCCTCCGCTCCGGGGGCCGCGGGCGGGGCCGGTGCGCCCGCCGGCTCCGGTGCGGGGACACCGTAACGGTGTTGTGTGCCGTCGGTGAGATCGCTCACTGACGGTGCGTCCGCCCGGGCGGGGGTAAGGCTGCGGTACGGTAACGTCTCCCTCCAGGCGCTGCGCTAGCACGCCGGTTCGAGAATCAGCCGGGACGGCGTCGTCCCGGACGGCCGGTTTGATCCTCCGGCCGTCACCGTCGGTTAAGGGGATCGATGACCGATCTGGGTGGGGGCTACGGCCCCCAGGGCGAGCCGTGGCACCCCGGTGATCCCGGGTACGACGGCCGGCAGCCGGTCCCCGGCCAGCAGGACGGCCAGTGGCAGCAGCAGTACCCGCAGCAGGGGCAGTCGGCCCAGCAGCAGCCGTACGGGGACGTGCAGCAGGGGTACGCGCAGCAGTCGATGACGCCGCAGACGCAGCACCAGATGATGGCGCAGCAGGGCTACCCGCAGCAGCAGATGCCCCAGCAGCACGCGCCGCAGCAGGCGTCGATGCAGCAGCAGGGCTACCCGGGCGGCCAGCAGGGCTACCCCCAGCAGATGCCGCAGCAGGGCTACCCCCAGCAGGGGTACGCCCAGCCGCAGCCGATGCAGCAGGGGTACGGGCAGCAGCAGATGCCCCAGCAGCAGGCGTCGATGCCGCAGCAGGGCTACCCGCAGCAGCAGGGGTTCCCCGGCGGACAGCAGGCACCCCAGCAGCAGGCCCGGCCGCAGCAGCCGGCCCAGCAGCAGGCACCCCAGCAGCAGGCGGCGGTGCAGCAGCAGGCACCCCAGCAGCAGGCCCCGGCGCCCGCGCCGGCCTCCGGCCCCGGCCCGGACGGGATCGACTGGGAGGCCGAGGCCGCCGCGCTGGAGGCCGGCGCCGACCCGGTCGGTGCCGCGCGCGAGGGCGGGACGGACGAGTGGGACGGCCACGAGGACGCCCGCCACGAGGACGACGGCTACCCCGACGAGCACGCCGAGGCGGGGGAGGCCGGGTTCCTCGGGGAGCAGGACGACTCCCGCGAGGCCCAGAAGAAGCGCAAGGAGAAGGGCAAGAAGTCGGGTCGCCGCAACGGCGGCGCCTGCCTGCTGGTCGCGCTGGTGCTGCTCGGTGCCATGGGCGGGGCCGGCTGGTGGGGCTACGGCTTCTACCAGGACCACTTCGGCCCGCCGCCGGACTTCGCCGGCGAGGGCGGCGCCCCCGTCCAGGTGGAGATCAAGAAGGGTGCGGTCGGCGGGCAGATCGGCAAGGCGCTGAAGGACGCCGGCGTGGTCAAGAGCGTCGACGCTTTCACCAAGGCCTGCAACGCCGAGCCCAAGTGCGGCACCATCCAGTACGGCTACTACGGCCTGAAGAAGGAGATGCCGGCCGCCGCCGCGCTCAAGGAGCTGCTCGACCAGGCGGGCGGTGCGGCGATCGTGGTCCCGGAGGGCAAGAACTCCACCGAGATCTACACCCTCGTCGACACCAAGCTGAAGCTGCAGCCGGGCACCACGGCGGGCGTCGCCAAGGCCCAGGTCAACGACCTCGGCCTGCCGCCGTACGCGAACGGCAACATCGAGGGCTTCCTCTGGCCGACCCGCTACAACATCGCCGACGGCATGAAGCCCGAGGACCTGCTCAAGCAGATGGTGAAGAACGCCACCGAGAAGTACGCCGATCTGGACGCCCAGGCCGCCTCGGTGGGGCTGAAGACCGGCTACGAGGTGCTGATCGAGGCGAGCATCCTCCAGCGCGAGGGCAACAACAAGGCGGACTTCGCCAAGATGGCCAAGACCATCCAGAACCGGCTGGCGGCCGGCGGCGAGATCAACCACCGGCTCGGCATGGACACCACGCTCCAGTACTCGCTGGGCCGCAAGGACCTCGACAAGAAGGACATGGACGACTCGTCCAACAAGTACAACACCTACATCAACCCGGGCCTGCCGCCCGGTCCGATCTCCAACCCCGGCGACGACGCGCTCACCGCGGTGCTGCACCCGGCGGACGGCAAGTGGCTGTACTTCATCGCGATGTCCCCGTCCAACACCCGGTTCGCGGAGACGAGCAAGGAGCACTACGCCAACGTCAAGGAGTACTGCCAGTCGGCCGGGCAGAACTTCGACGAGGCGCGCGGCCACTGCACCACCAAGAAGTGACCACGGCCGCAGGACAGTTCGCGGAGAGGCAGCGTTGACCAGCAAGCACCGGGCGGCCGTACTCGGCTCGCCGATCGCCCACTCGCTCTCGCCGGACCTGCACCGGGCCGCCTTCGCGGCGCTCGGGCTGGACGGCTGGCGCTACGACCGCTTCGAGGTCGACGAGGCCGGGCTGCCCGGGTTCGTCGACGCGCTGGACGAGGCCGAGTGGGCCGGGCTGTCGCTGACCATGCCGCTGAAGCGGGCGGTCCTCCCGCTGCTCGACGAGGTCAGCGCGACGGCCCGCGCGGTGGACGCGGTGAACACCGTGGTGTTCACCGCCGACGGCCGGCGCACCGGGGACAACACCGACGTGCCCGGGCTGGTCAACGCGCTGCGCGAGCGCGGGATCACCGAGGTGCCCGAGGCGGCCGTCCTGGGTGCCGGGGCCACCGCCTCCTCGGCGCTGGCCGCGCTCGCCCGGATCTGCACCGGCGAGGTGACGGTCTTCGTGCGCAGCGCCGAGCGGGCCCGGGAGATGCGCGAGCTGGGCGAGCGGCTGGGCGTGGCCGTCCGCACCGCCGACTGGGCGCGCGGGGCCGAGGCGCTGGCCCGGCCGCTGACCGTCTCCACCACGCCGGTCGGCGCGACCGACGCCTTCGCCGACGTGCTGCCCGCGGAGCCGGGGGCGCTGTTCGACGTGCTGTACCACCCGTGGCCGACGGCGCTGGCCGCCGCCTGCGCCGGGCGCGGGGCGACCGTCCTGGGCGGGTTGGACCTGCTGGTGCACCAGGCGGTGCTGCAGAGCGAGGCCTTCACCGGGCACCGGCCCGGGCCCCTGGCGGCGATGCGCGAGGCGGGGGAGAAGGCGCTCGCCGGGCGCTGAGCCCCGGCACCGGGTTCCGGGGTTCCGGGCACGGGCCCCGTCCCGCCGGGCGGTTCCCGGCCGGATCGTGGCCGGTTGCTGTCCGTCACGCGGACTGTGCCGCCAGGTGCTGCTGGGGCATGAAAGGATTCAGGCACAAGGCACGCCCGGGGCGGGCCCCGGCGGTGCCGAGGTCCGGTCCGCTGATGAAGGAGCTCCGTTGGGTACGTTGCGCTGGCTGACGGCGGGGGAGTCGCACGGCCCCGCACTCGTCGCGACGCTGGAAGGCCTGCCCGCCGGTGTACCGGTCACCACCGCTGTGGTGGCCGACGCGCTGGCGCGCCGCCGGCTCGGTTACGGCCGCGGGGCGCGGATGAAGTTCGAGCAGGACGAGGTGACCTTCCTCGGCGGCGTCCGGCACGGCCTGACCATGGGCAGCCCGGTCGCGATCATGGTCGGTAACACCGAGTGGCCGAAGTGGGAGCAGGTCATGTCGGCCGACCCGGTCGACCCCGAGGTGCTGGCGGGCCTGGCCCGCAACGAGGCGCTCACCCGCCCCCGGCCTGGCCACGCCGACCTGGCCGGCATGCAGAAGTACTCGATCGACGAGGCCCGGCCGATCCTGGAGCGCGCCAGCGCCCGGGAGACGGCCGCCCGGGTCGCGCTGGGCGCCGTGGCCCGTGCGTACCTCCGCGAGGTGGCCGGGATCGAGATCGTCAGCCACGTGGTCGAGCTGGCCGCCGCCAAGGCGCCGGCCGGCGTGGTGCCGCTGCCCTCGGACGAGGCCCGGCTGGACGCCGACCCGGTGCGCTGCCTGGACGCCGAGGCCTCGAAGGCGATGGTCGCCGAGATCGACCAGGCCCACAAGGACGGCGACACCCTGGGCGGCGTGGTCGAGGTGCTGGCGTACGGCGTGCCGGTGGGCCTCGGCTCGCACGTGCACTGGGACCGCCGCCTGGACGCGCGGCTGGCCGCCGCGCTGATGGGCATCCAGGCGATCAAGGGCGTCGAGGTCGGCGACGGCTTCGAGCTGGCCCGGGTGCCGGGCTCCGAGGCGCACGACGAGATCGTTCCGACCCCCGAGGGCGTCAAGCGCACCTCCGGCCGCTCCGGCGGCACCGAGGGCGGCCTGTCCACCGGCGAGGTGCTGCGGGTGCGCGCCGCGATGAAGCCGATCGCCACCGTGCCGCGGGCGCTCCAGACCCTGGACGTGCGCACCGGCGAGCCGGCCAAGGCGCACCACCAGCGCTCCGACGTCTGCGCCGTCCCGGCCGCGGGCATCGTCGCCGAGGCGATGGTCGCGCTGGTGCTGGCGGACGCGGTGAACGAGAAGTTCGGCGGCGACAACGTCTCCGAGACCCGCCGCAACGTGCAGGGCTACCTCGACCACCTGATCATCCGATGACCAGTCCCGTCGTGGTGCTGGTCGGCCCGCCCGGCAGTGGCAAGTCCACCGTCGGGCGGGTCCTGGCCGAGCGCCTGGGCGTGGGCTTCCGGGACACCGACGCCGACGTCGAGGCGACGGCCGGCAAGCCCATCCCGGACATCTTCGTCGACGAGGGCGAGCCGCACTTCCGGGCGCTGGAGGCGGCGGCCGTGCGCGCGGCCGCCGAGGGACACGACGGGGTCCTAGCGCTCGGCGGCGGCGCGGTGATGGCCGGGGCCACCCGCGCGCTGCTGCACGAGCTGCCGGTGGTCTTCCTGGAGGTCCCGCTCGGCGACGCCGTCAAGCGGGTCGGCCTGGACGCCCCGCGCCCGCTGCTGGCCGTCAATCCGCGGGCCCGCTGGCGCGAACTGATGGAGGCCCGCCGCCCCCTCTACCTGGAGGTGGCCACCGCCGTGGTCGACACCGCCGGGCGCACCCCGGAGCAGGTCGCGGACGCCGTACTGGAAGCACTGGAGCTGAAGACCCCCCATGACTGACACCACCGTCAGGATCCACGTCGGCGGCAGCGCCGGCCACGACCCGTACGACGTGCTGATCGGGCACCAGCTGCTCGGTGAGCTGACGCCGCTGATCGGCACCCGGGCCAAGCGGGTCGCGATCATCCACCCGGAGGCGCTGACCGCCACCGCCGACGCGATCCGCGAGGACCTGGTCGGCGAGGGCTACGAGGCCATCGTGCTCCAGGTGCCCAACGCCGAGGACGCCAAGAGCGTCGAGGTCGCCGCGTACTGCTGGTCGGTGCTCGGGCAGACCGGCTTCACCCGCAGTGACGTCATCGTCGGCCTCGGCGGCGGCGCCACCACCGACCTGGCCGGCTTCGTCGCCGCCACCTGGCTGCGCGGGGTGCGCTGGGTCTCGATGCCCACCACGCTGCTCGGCATGGTGGACGCGGCCGTCGGCGGCAAGACCGGCATCAACATCGCCGAGGGCAAGAACATGGTCGGCGCCTTCCACCCGCCGGTGGGCGTGCTGGCCGACCTCGACACCCTGGAGACCGTGCCCAAGCACGACTACGTCTCCGGCCTGGCCGAGGTCATCAAGTGCGGCTTCATCGCCGACCCGGCCATCCTCGACCTGATCGAGGCCGACCCGGAGGGCGCGAAGACCCCGGCCGGGCCGCACACCGTCGAGCTGATCCGGCGGGCCATCCAGGTCAAGGCCGACGTGGTCTCCGGGGACCTCAAGGAGTCCGGCCACCGCGAGATCCTCAACTACGGCCACACCCTCGGCCACGCCATCGAGCGCAACGAGCGGTACAAGTGGCGGCACGGCGCCGCGATCTCCATCGGTATGGTCTTCGCCGCCGAACTCGGCCGCCTGGCCGGGCGGTTGGACGACGAGACGGCCGACCGGCACCGCACCGTGCTGGCCTCGGTCGGCCTGCCGCTGAGCTACCGGGCGGACGCCTGGCCGAAGCTGCTGGACGCGATGAAGATCGACAAGAAGTCGCGCGGCGACCTGATCCGCTTCATCGTCCTGGACGGCCTGGGCAAGACCTCGGTGCTGGAGGGCCCCGACCCGTCGCTGCTGGTCGCGGCGTACGCGGAGGTCTCGGCGTGACCAGGGTGATGGTGCTCAACGGCCCCAACCTGGGCCGGCTGGGCAGCCGCGAGCCGGACGTCTACGGCGCCACCTCGTACGCCGGGCTGGTCGAGCGCTGCACCGCGCTGGGCAAGGAGTTCGGCTTCGAGGTCGAGGTGCACGAGACCAACTCCGAGCAGCAGATGGTGGAGTGGCTGCACGAGGCGGCCGACGGGAAGGTGCCGGTGGTGATCAACCCCGGCGCGTTCACCCACTACTCGTACGCGATGCGGGACGCCGCCGCCCAGCGCACCGCGCCGCTGATCGAGGTGCACATCTCCAACCCGTACGCCCGGGAGGCCTTCCGGCACACCTCGGTGATCGCCGCGGTGGCCTCCGGCACCATCGCCGGCTTCGGGCTCGGCTCCTACGAGCTGGCGCTGCGCGCGCTGGCCGAGCAGCTCACCACCCGCTGAGGGTACGGGCGGTGGCCTGGCGGCGGACTGTGCCCGCCGCCGGGCCGCCGTGTAGTGTCCCTGCCGAGAGGTGTCGGGAGGTGCCGTGACGCAGTACGCCGGAGGTGGGCAGGTCCCGCCGCGTCCCGTCGCTCCACCGGTGCCGCCGGGGGGCGGGACACGGGGGACGTCGTCGGGGGCGCAGCTCTCCCCTCCGCCCGCGCCGCCGGTCCGGCCGGCGCCCACCGCCCCCGCGGCCCCCGTCGCTGCCGGTCCCGTCGCGCATCCGGCCCCCGCGGCCGCTTCCGTGCCGAGCGCCCCGGTGCCGAGCGCCCCCGTGCTGAGTGCCCCCGTGCCCGCAGGCGGCACCGGACACTTCGTGCTGCCGTCCGGCGCGCCCGTCCAACTGCCCGCCCACTCGTCGCGGCAGCACACGCCCACCGGGCCGATCGCCGTCCTGCTGATCGGACCGGCCGGGGCCGGCAAGACCACCGTCGCCCGCCACTGGGCCGAGCGGCAGCCCGCCCCGACGGCGCACATCAGCCTGGACGACGTCCGCGAGTGGGTGCTGTCCGGCTTCGCCAACCCGCAGTCCGGCTGGAACAACGCCTCCGAGGCGCAGTACCGGCTGGCCCGCCGCACCTGCGGCTTCGCCTGCCGCAACTACCTGGCCAACGGCATCTCCTGCATCATCGACGACGCCGTCTTCCCGGACCGCCCGGCGATCGGCCTCGGCGGCTGGAAGCGGCACATCGGCCCCGGCATGATCCCGGTCGTCCTGCTGCCCAGCCTGGACTCCGTGCTGCGCCGCAACGCCCGGCGCAGCGGCAACCGCCGCCTCGGGGACGAGGAGGTGGCCCGCATCCACGGACGGATGGCCGGCTGGTACAACTCCGGGCTGCCGATCATCGACAACTCCCACCTGGACGTCGCCGGGACGGCCGCCGAGCTGGACCGCGTCATCCTGGCCCGGCTGATGGGCGTCCCGGTCCGCTGAACCGCCGCTCCGCGGCCCGCCGACCGGCCGCTCCCCGGCGTGCCGATCTGCCGCCCCCGGCCCGCTGACCTGCGGCGTCGCGGAACTGTCGGCGCCGGCTGCGATGATGGACGGGTCCTGTCGCAGCGCCCGGAGGAGCTGACGCCCGTGCCCGAAGGCCACATCATCCACCGCCTCGCCACCGAGAACCGGAAGGCCTTCGGCGGCCGCCCGGTGCGGGTCTCCAGCCCGCAGGGCCGGTTCGCCGACGAGGCCAAGGTGATCGACGGGCAGCTGCTCACCGGCGCGGAGGCCACCGGCAAGCACCTCTTCCTCGGCTTCGAGGAGGGCGCCTGGGTGCACGTCCACCTCGGGCTCTACGGCGGCTTCACCTTCGGCACCGGTCGGGCGCCCGAGCCGGTGGGGCTGATCCGACTGCGGCTGGAGAACGAGGACGGCTACGCGGACCTGCGCGGCCCCAACACCTGCGCGCTCGTCACCGAGGCTCGGAAGGCCGCCGTCGCCGCCCGCCTGGGCCCCGACCCGCTGCGCGCCGACGCCGACCCCGAGGCCGCCTGGCGCCGGATATCGGGCAGCCGCACGACCGTCGCGGCGCTGCTGATGGACCAGAAGGTGCTGGCCGGGGTGGGCAACGTCTACCGGGCCGAGGTGCTCTTCCGCCACGGCATCGACCCGCACCGGGCCGGGCGCGACCTCACCCGCCGGGAGTGGGACGCGCTCTGGGCCGACCTGGTCGCCCTGATGCGCGAGGGCGTCACCGCCGGCCGGATCGACACCGTCCGTCCCGAGCACACCCCCGAGGCGATGGGCCGCCCGCCCCGGGTGGACGACCACGGCGGCGAGGTGTACGTCTACCGCCGGGCCGCCATGCCCTGCCTGGTCTGCGGCACCGACGTGCGGACGGAGGAGCACGCCGCCCGCAACCTCTTCTGGTGCCCGGGCTGCCAGGCGGCATGAGCGGGAGCCGATCGGGACGCGTGCCGCCCCGGTGTCCTGGACAGCCCTTCTGACCTGCGACGATGGGCGGGGTGCGCGCCGATCCGCGCGCCCCTGTCCGCACGGCCACGTGTGAACGTGAAGCGAAAGGAAGTCCCATGATCTTCATCACGGTCAAGTTCCCGGTCCGCCCCGAGCGCGCCGACGAGTGGCTGAGTCTGGTCGACGAGTTCACCCGGGCCACCCGCGAGGAGCCCGGCAACCTCTTCTTCGAGTGGTCCCGCAGCGTCGAGGACCCCAACGAGTTCGTCCTGGTCGAGGCGTTCCGCGACGGCGAGGCCGGCCGGGAGCACGTGGAGTCGGCGCACTTCGTCAAGGCCATGGAGGACCTGTCGTACGCGGTGGCCGCCAAGCCGCGGATCGTCTCGACCGAGATCCCCGGCATGGACGGCTGGGCGGAGATGGGCGAGATCACCCCCCGGTGACCTCCGAGTGCCCCTCCGGCCGGGTGCCCAGCCCGTAGGCTGGGGCCGGGCGGCCGGAGGGAGCAGGCGGATGGAGCGGCGCGAGGTGGCCAACACCGTGTCAGGCGCCACGGTGGGTGGCCACGTGGTGCAGGCCGGGAGCATCGGGTCGCTGCACCTCCACCAGCCGCCGGTGGTGCCGAGGCCGCATCAGATCCGGCCTCCGCACGGTCCTTTCGTCAACCGGGAGCCCGAACTCGCCGCGCTCACCGAGGCCTTGGGCCGGGTCGTGGCGGGCGGACCCGGGGTCGTGGTGTTCACCGGCCTCGGCGGCGTCGGGAAGACCGAGCTGATCGCCAGGTTCGCCGCGGACCACCGCGAGCACTTCCCGGGCGGGGACCTCTACGCCGACCTGAAGGCCTACCGGCACCAGGGCGGGGTGGACCTCCCCGAGCTGCTGGCCGGATTCCTGCGCGCCCTCGGTGCCGAGCCCCCGGCCGCGGAGGCCGAGCGGTTCACGGCCTTCCGCACCGCGACCGCCGAGCGCCGGTGCCTGTTCTTCCTGGACAACGTCGAGCACGCCGCGGAGGTCCGCGCGCTGCTCCCGGCCGGCGGGCTGGTGGTGGTCGCGAGCCGGCGGCGGTTGCCCGCGCTGCGGACGGACGGCGCCGAGGTGCGCCGGCTCGGCCCGCTGAGCGCGAGGGCGGGCACCGAGCTGGTGCGCGGCTGGGTGGGCCCCGGGCGGGGCAGCGACGGGGAGCTGGCGGAACTGGTCGAGCTGTGCGGCGGGCTGCCGCTCGCGCTGAACGCGGTCGGGAGTCAGCTGCTGGACCGGGAGCACCTGCCGGTCGGCCGGGTGGTGGCCGAACTGCAGGACCGGGAGGGCGGGTTGGCGATGCTGGAGGGCGAGGAAGGCGATCTCGGCGCGACGTACGACCTGGTCTACGAGCGGCTGTCGGCGCCGGGCCGGGCGCTGTACCACCTGATCGGGGTGCACCCCGGCCCCTTCGTCTCCGCCGAGCTGGCCCGTGCGGTCGGCGTCGAGCGGGCCGAGCAGGCGATCGGGGAGCTGCGGAGCGTCCACGTGCTGGACGAGGTGGTGGACGGCGACCGTGAGGAGCGTTTCCGGGCCCACGACGTGGTGCGGTTGCACGCCTACGGCCGGACGCGGGAACCGGCCGACCGCGGGGACCTCCTCGCCGCCGTCGTGGCGTACTACCGGGGCCGGGCGTCGGCCGCCGACCGTGCGATGGCCGGGAAGAGGCTGCGCCTGCAGGACCCGAGCGGTGACGACCTGCCCCGCTTCGCCTCCGGCACCGAGGCCCTGGAGTGGCTGTACGCCGAGCGGGCCAACGTCCGCGCGGTGGTGGAGGAGGCGGCCGCGCAGGGGTGGCACGGCGAGGTGTGGCGGCTCTGCGAGTCGCTCTGGCCGCTGTACCACGGCCGGAAGCTCTACCAGGACTGGATCGCCACCCACCGGCTCGGCGTCGAGTCGGCCCAGTGGGACAACCAGCCGGCCGCCGTGGTCCGGATGCGCAACCAGCTCGCCCGGGCCCACTTCGACCGCAAGGAGTACCGGCTCGCCGCCGAGCAGTTGGCGCTGGCCGCGGAGCAGCTTCCGCTGGTGGCCGACCGCCGGGTGGTGGGGGTGCTCCACGAGACGGACGGTCTGCTCTGCCTGGCCGACGGCCGCCCGGGCGACGCGGTGGAGCGGTTCACCCTGGCCCTGGCGGAGAACCGGGGCGACGACCACGGCGAGATCGTCCAGAGCTACCACCTGGCCCAGGCGCTGATCGCCGACGGCCGTCCGCAGGAGGCGCTGACCCTGCTGGCCGGGGCCACCGAGCGAGCCGAGCGGACGCGCGACACGGACATGCTGATGAAGCTGCCGCTGGTCCGGGCCCGGGCCCACCGGGCGCTCGGGCAGCCGGACCTCGCCGTCGCCCACGCGCAGGACTGCGCCCGGCGGGCCGAGGCACTGAGCCAGTACGCGAAGGAGGCGCAGGCCCACACCCTGCTGCTCGCCCTCGCCGAGGAGCTGGAGGACGCGGACCTGGCGGAGCGCAGCCGTGCGCGGCTGCGGGAGCTGTCGGACTAGCCGGTACGGAACGAGACCCGGGTGCGGTGCTCGCCGGTGCGGATGGTGAGCCCGTGCTCGGGGAGGCCGGCCGGGTCGCCGCCGTCGGCGAGCCAGCAGGCGACGGCGGAGCCGAGCAGCAGCGGGTCGAGGCCGGGGTCGGGCCGGCCCCAGTCCGGTTCGGTGCGGGCCTCCAGCAGCGGGCCGGTGCGCAGCCGGAGCAGGTGGCGGGCCGAGCCGAGGGCGGCCACCGCGACGGCGAGGCCGGGCAGTTCGGCGGCGGTGTCGGCGAGCCAGCGGGCGGCGGGGCGTTCGGCGTGGGTCTCGGTGCGGGCGAGCACCTCGGCGGTGTAGCGCAGGGCGTCGCCCGGGTGCTCGTCGGTGAGGGCGTGGAAGCCGCGCGGGGCGTGGTCGTGCGGGTCGAAGGGGTAGCGCCGCAGGCTCACCTCGGTGCCCTCGGCGCTGCCCCGGACGTCGTACGCGGTGGGCCCCTCGGCGCCGTCGGGGCAGGGGACGGGTCGGGGATAGGGCGGCAGGGCCGGTTCGCCCCGGGGTTCGTCGAGGTCGTCCAGGAAGGAGTAGAGCAGCGGGCGCAGCACCCGGGCGGATTCGCCGCGGCGGGCGAGGGAGCGGTCGGTGATCTCGCGCAGGCCGGTCGGGTCCTGGGCGAGGGCGGATTCCAGCTGGGCGGCGAGGTCTGCGCCCGGGTCGAGGACGGGTGCGGCCTGGCCGAAGGCGTAGCCGGGGGAGCGTGGGTCGAGTTCGGCGGCGCCGGTGGCGACGAGCAGGGTGCGGTGCTCCAGGGCGGCGCCGTAGACGGTGACCGAGCCGTGGTCGCCGATCACGCAGTCGGCGGCGACGAGCGCGGCCTGCCAGCCCTGGTGGGGCGGGATCAGGCGCAGGCCCATCCGGCGGGCGTCGTCGAGCAGTGCCTCGGGGTCGTGGCGGCTCCACACGTTGGGGTGCAGGACGACGGCCACCGTGTACTCGTCGGCGGGCAGTTGGCGGACCAGCCGTTGGGGCAGGTCGGGGTGGCGGCCGAATAACGAGTGCTCGCTCCAGGTGGAGCTGACGACGACGAGCCGTCGGCCGTCGACGGCACCGAGTGCGGTGCGGTAGGCGTCCCGGGAGCGCCGGCTGGCGAGCATCCGGTCGAAGCACGGGTCGCCGACCACCCGGGCGACGTCCAGCGCCTCGGGGCAGGAGGTCTGCAGCCGGTCCAGCTGCTCGGGGTGGGAGAGCCCGAGGACGTCCACGAACACCCTTCCGCGGTGGGTGAGTTCGTTGCGGGACAGGCCGGCCGAGCTGACCGTGTCGCCGGTGGACTCGGTCACCAGGCGGTTGTAGCCGGCGCCGTGCGGGAGGACGACGAGGCGGGCGTCCAGCCGGTGCATGGAGGAGTGGACGGCGCAGGCGACGGCCAGGTCGAAGCGGCGGCGGACGGCGTCCTCCCAGTCCAGCACGGTGAAGCCGGGCAGGCCGTGCAGGTACGCGTCCAGGGCGCGGTCGGCGAAGGCGGAGCCGGGGTTGACGGTGAAGTAGCGCTCGACGCCGTCCGGGTGCAGCAGGGTGAGGACGTCCAGGACCCGGGTGGCCGAGGTGAGGGTGCGGGCGACCGCCAGCACGCGGGCCCTGACCGGTCGGGTGTTCCACCGGTCGGCGGGCCAGGCGTGGGGGTGGGACGGCACACCATGATCGTACTCACCCGCTCCGGCCGCGGCGCGGTTCCGAGTGCCGGTCAGGGGATCGGCGGGCCGGCGGGTCGGCCGGTGGCCGTGGATGGGGCCCGCGGGTCAGCCGGTGGCCGCGGTGGGCTCGTGGTGTTCGGCGGCGGCGCACTCGTCGAGGAGGGGGCGCATGGCCTCGTCCACGAGCCGGTAGCGCACCACTCGTCCGTCCCGGTCGCCGGTGACCACGCCGGCCGTGCGGAGCAGCCGCAGGGCCTGGGAGACGGCGGGGTCGCGCATGCCGGTGGCGACCGCGAGGTCGGTGACGGCGAGCGGGCCGGCCCGGTGGAGGGCGAGCAGCAGGGCGAGCCGACCTGGGTCGGCGAGCAGGGAGAACCGCTCGGCCCAGGACCGGACGTGGGCCGGGTCGCCGATCGCGGCGATGGCCTCGCAGACCCGGTGTCCGTCGATGGTGCGGTGGTCCGCGCGGTCGGCCGGTACGAGATGCATGGGGGCATTCTCGCAGGCGGTGGCCTGTGATCCTGGACACCTGCGCAGGTGCGCAGCCTTGCACGCGTGAGGCGCGGCCCCTACGGTGTTCCCCGCCGTGGTGCTCGGGAAGACCGGTGACGGACCCTCAGGGGTCCCAGCCCGGAGCGGCCCTCGCCACTGTGATCGGGTCGTTCCTTCGTCCGCGGAGGAGCGTCGGCCGTACCCAGCGAGCCACTGGGCGCCTCGTGCGCCTGGGAAGGCGGGTACGGGCGTCCCGTAAGCCAGGAGACCGGCCACGGCATCTCACGAGGTTTTCCACGAGGTGCTGGAGCGTGATCCGCAGATGACCCTGCCCGAAACCGTTGCCGCCGGGGCGAAGCCGGCCCCCTCCGTGCTGCCCAGCTTCAAGTGGCGGCGCGAGGACACCATCCGTACGGCCGGGCTGATGGCGGTGATCGTGGCCATGCACGTGGTGGCCTTCGGCACGCTGATCTTCCTGGTCGCACCCGAGAAGTACGCGGTCGGTACCCAGGTCTTCGGGGTGGGCCTGGGTATCACCGCGTACACCCTCGGCATGCGCCACGCCTTCGACGCCGACCACATCGCGGTGATCGACAACACCACCCGCAAGCTGATGGCGGACGGCAAGCGGCCCGTCTCGGTGGGCTTCTGGTTCGCCCTCGGGCACTCCTCGATGGTGGTGCTGATGGCCGCCCTGGTGGCGGGCGGCGCGCAGCTGGCGGACACGCTGATGGACGACGAGTCGACCACCCACAAGTGGCTCGGCATGGTCGGGACGACCACCTCCGGCGTGTTCCTCTACCTGATCGGCGCGCTCAACCTGGCGGCGCTGCTGGGCATCCTCAAGGTGTTCCGTTCGATGCGGGCCGGGCAGTTCGACGAGAAGGAGCTGGAGTCGCACCTCGACTCGCGCGGCTTCATGGCCCGGGTGCTGAACCGGGCGACCCGTTCGATCACCCGGCCGGGGCAGATGTTCCCGGTGGGCATGGTGCTGGGCCTGGGCTTCGACACCGCGACCGAGGTCACCCTGATGGTGATGGCCGGTTCGGGCGCGGCCTCCGGGCTGCCCTGGTACGCGATCGCCTGCCTGCCGCTGCTGTTCGCGGCCGGGATGAGCCTGTTCGACACCCTGGACGGGACGTTCATGAACTTCGCGTACCAGTGGGCCTTCGCCAACCCGGTGCGCAAGGTGTACTACAACCTGACCATCACCGGCCTGTCGATCGCGGTGGCCTTCATTATCGGCACCATCGAGCTGGTCGGGGTGCTGCACGAGAAGCTCGATCTGACCGACCCGGTCACCGGGTTCATCGCCGACATATCGCTGGACAACGTCGGCTACGCCATCGCCGGGCTGTTCGTGGTGGTCTGGGCGGTGGCGATCGGCTACTGGAAGCTCGCCCGGGTCGAGCAGCGCTGGACACCGGACCAGGAGGCCTGAGCACGCGGAACGCGCCGAACGGCGCCGCCCCCGAAAATCCGGGGCGGCGCCGTTCGGCGCGTTCGCGGTCAGTGCCGGTCGCCGTAGCGGCGGCGGAACTGCTCGACCCGCCCGGCGGTGTCCAGCACCCGGGACTGGCCGGTGTAGAAGGGGTGGCTCGCCGAGGAGATCTCGACGTCGATCACCGGATAGGTGTCGCCGTCCTCCCACTCGACCGTGCGGTCACCGGTCACGGTGGAGCGGGTGAGGAAGGCGAGGCCGCCGACCTTGTCGCGGAAGACGACCGGACGGTAGGCGGGGTGGATTCCGGACTTCATGGGGGACTCCTCTCGGGTCGGGGTTCGGCGCTCCTCGCGGGTCGGGGTTCAGCGCTCCTCGCGGAAGTCGACGTGCCGGCCGGCGGCCGGGTCGTACTTGCGCAGGACCAGCCGGTCCGGGTCGTTGCGGCGGTTCTTGCGGGTCACGTACGTGAAGCCGGTGCCGGCGGTGGAGCGGAGCTTGGTCACCGGGCGCAGTTCGCTGCGGGCCATCGGGCGTCCTCCTGGGGCTGGGGTGTCGGACCTCGGGCGTCGGATCGAAACCGTACACCGAAATGGATGTCGTTTTCGTCTTCTCGCCATTCGCCCCAACGCGGGCCCGGTCCGGTCCATTCCCGGATGACGGCGCGAGGGGGCGGCGCGGTCGCGCAGGGGGGCGCGCAAGGGGTATTGGGGGTTCTGTCGGGGGTGCTCGGCGGGCGCTTCGGGCCGGGGGTTCGTAGGCTCGACGCATGGCGGATGCGTACGCGGGGCGGCGGGAGCGGGTGAGGGAGCACTGCAGTGCGGCCGGGGCCGATGCGGCGCTGATCACCCGTGCGGCGAACGTGCGGTACCTGACGGGCTGCGCGCCCTGCGGGGCGAGCCTGCTGCTGACCAGGGAGCGGGCGCTGCTCGCGCTTCCGGACGACCTGCCGCCGGACGATTCGGGGGAGCACCTGATCGCCCCGGACGTCACCCGGCTGCCGGTGGCGTCCGGGTCGGACACCGCGCTGGCCGCCGCGGCCGCCGCCGCGCGGTCCGGGGTGGCGGGCCTGGCGGTGGAGGAGCACGACCTGACCGTCAGCCGGCACCGGGCGGTGGGGGGCCTGGCCGAGGGGGCCCGGCTGGTGGACCTCGGACAGACGGTCGAGCGGCTGCGGGTGATCAAGGACGAGCGCGAGATCGCCGACCTGCGGATCGCGGCCGAGATCGCCGACCAGGCGCTGGGCGAGTTGCTGGAGTCGATCCTGGTGGGCCGCACCGAGCGACACCTGGCGATGGAGCTGGAGCGCCGGATGATCGACCACGGCGCCGACCGGGCGGCCTTCCCGGTCTCCGTCGGCACCGGCGGCCACTCCGGCCAGCCCGCCCACCAGCCGACCGACCGCCGGGTGGAGGAGGGCGACTTCCTGACCGTGGTGATGGGCGCCCAGTACCGCGGCTACGGCGTCTCCACCGCCCGCACCTTCGTGATCGGGGCGGCTCCCGCGCCCTGGCAGGTGGAGCTGCACCGGCTGGTCTTCCGGGCTCAGCGGGCCGGGCGGGAGGCGCTCGGACCCGGCGTGGAGCAGTGCGTGCCCGACCGGGCTGCCCGGCAGGTTCTGGAGGCGGCGGGCCACACCGAGGCCTCCCCGCACCCGGTGGGCCACGGCATCGGGCTGGAGATCCGGGAGGCCCCGCGCCTCGGTCCGTCGGACATGGGTAAACTGGACAGCCGCGTACCGGTCACCGTCGGTCCGGGGGTCCACCTCCCGGGCAAGGGCGGGGTCCGGATCGAGGACACGCTCGTCGTGCGCCCCCTCGAAGAGGGCGGGCCCGAGCTGCTCACCATCACCACCAAGGAGCTCCTCGCCCTGTGACCGCGGCCCCCGGGGCCGTGGACGGCAGGACGCAATCCCTTGGTTCCTTGACAGCTATACAGGAGTTAGTGCGCCCGTGGCTTCCACGAACGATCTCAAGAACGGCATGGTCCTCAAGCTGGAGGGCGGCAAGCTCTGGTCCGTCGTCGAGTTCCAGCACGTCAAGCCCGGCAAGGGCCCGGCCTTCGTGCGTACCAAGCTCAAGGAGGTCCTGACGGGCAAGGTCGTCGACAAGACCTTCAACGCCGGCACCAAGGTCGAGACCGCCAACGTCGACAAGCGCGGCATGCAGTTCTCGTACAAGGACGGCGAGAACTTCGTGTTCATGGACATGGACACCTACGACCAGCTCACCATCGAGCCGGCCGTCGTCGGTGACGCCGCCAACTACCTGCTGGAGGGCTTCGAGGCCCTCGTCGCCACCAACGACGGCGCCGTCCTCTACATCGAGCTCCCGACCTCGGTCGAGCTGGTCATCTCGCACACCGAGCCGGGCGTCCAGGGCGACCGCTCCACCGGTGGCACCAAGCCGGCCACCCTGGAGACCGGTGCCGAGATCCAGGTGCCGCTCTTCGTCGTCACCGGCGAGAAGGTCAAGGTCGACACCCGCGACGGCAGCTACCTCGGCCGGGTGAAGTAAGTCCGTGTCGGCCGCACGTAGCAAGGCCCGCACCCGGGCCTTCCAGATCCTCTTCGAGGCCGACCACCGCGGGGCCGACCCGCAGCAGGTCCTCGCCGACTGGGTGGCCCGCGCCCGCGAGCCCAAGCCCGACGAGGGCACCCCGCAGGTCGCCGAGTACACGATGGAGCTCATCGAGGGGTACGTCCAGCACGCTCGTCGCATCGACGACCTGATCGAGCAGTACGCCGTGGGCTGGACGCTCGACCGGATGCCGATCGTGGACCGCAACGTCCTGCGGCTCGGTGCCTACGAGCTGATCTGGGAGGACGGCGTCCCGGACGCCGTCGTCCTGGACGAGGCCGTCGAGATCGCCAAGGAGTTCTCCACGGATGACTCCCCGGCCTTCGTCAACGGCATGCTCGCCCGTTTCCTGGAACTGAAGCCGAGCATCCGCCGGTAATCAGGTCGACCACGCGAACGGCCGTCGGACCCGAACGGGTGTCCGGCGGCCGTTCCGCGTTTCACCCGATCGGCGTAGGGTGTGGACCTACTTGCCAGTAACTTGGCGTCCGGAACCACGCGTGAAGGGCAGATCCCCCACATGACCACGGCGATCCGCAGCGAGTTCGACCAGGGCATCGCCCTGACCAGGCACCCCGAGGAGGCCGGCCGCTACGAGGCCGAGCTCGGCGCCGGCTGGCAGATCGGCGGCGGGGTGAACGGGGGACTGCTGCTCGCGGTCGCCGGACACGCGCTGTCGCTGGAGCACGGCACCCACCCGGACCCGATCTCGATCAGTGGTTACTACCTGTCCGCCTCCACCCCCGGCCCGGCCACCGTCCGCACCGAGGTGCTGCGCACCGGCCGCGGCCTGTCCACCGGCACCGCCTCGCTCAGCCAGGACGGCGTCGAGCGGCTGCGGGTGGTGGCCAGCCACGGCGACCTCGCCACCGCCGACGGCGAGGTGCGCACCAGCGCGCTGCCGCCCCAGCTGCCGCCGCCGGACCAGTGCATCGGCGTCGAACACGCGCCCAAGGAGCTGATCACCCAGGCCGCCCTGCTGGAGCGGTTCGACCTGCGGCTGGACCCGGCCACCGTCGGCTGGGCGCTCGGGCAGCCCTCCGGCAACGGACGGATCCAGGGCTGGTTCCGGCTCGCCGACGGCCGCGAGCCCGACCCGCTGCTGCTCCTGCTGGTCGCCGACGCGCTGCCGCCGGTCACCTTCGACCTCGGGCTGCCGGGCTGGGCGCCCACCATCGAGCTGACCGTCCACCTGCGGGCCAGGCCCGTGCCCGGCTGGCTGCGGGTCACCCACGCGACCCGCAACCTGGCCGGCGGCTACTTCGAGGAGGACGCGGAGGTCTGGGACGAGTCCGGCCGGCTGGTCGCCCAGTCCCGTCAGCTGGCCCGGGCTCCCCGGCCGGCCTGACCCGACCCGATCCGCCGACCCGATCCGCCGACCCGATCCGCCGGCCCGATCCGCCGCCCCCGTATTACCGGTGGTTACATTCCTGTGACACGCCGTACGTGTGCGGCGCGCGCGGATGGGGAGAAAGACGGTCAGCGGCACGCCTGCCGCCGACCGTCCACCCCTGAAGCCAGGAGCCACCGATGAGTCAAAAGGGTCGCGCCCGCCGTAACTCCGACTGCACCGCCGGCGGCTCGCGCCCCGCGGTGCGGGCGCCGCACCGGCCGCGGCGGCCCGAGGGCGCCGAGCAGGCCTTCGTCATCGGAGTGCTCACCAACGCCGCGGACTTCGCCCGGGCCCGCGCCTGGGGGATCTCGGATGCCCCCGACCACGAGCGCTACCTGGCCGACACCGCCGAGCTGCTGGCCGAGGCGCTGGAGCGGTTCGACAGCGTCCGCGCCCGGATGTTCCACCCGCAGGACTTCGAGGAGTTCTGCGTGCTGTACGGGCTGGACCCGGCCGAGCCCGCCGCCCGCGACCGCTACCTGGTCAACCCGGCCCTGCAGACCCAGCTGCTGGCCTATCAGGGCGAGGAACTGGCCGGGGACTTCGTACCCCGCCTGGTGCGCGCCCGGGAGAACGGGCTGACGCTCTGCCACGCCGACCTGCTGCTCGACGGGGGCCTGTGCGGGGGCGCGGGCGCGCCCGACGAGGAGCACGCCGCCTGGGTGCGCTCCGCCTACCAGCGCGGTGGCGAGGTGTTCCGGCGGATGCTGGTCGGCGCGGGCGCCGGCGTGTACGAGCTGCGCCTGCGGGTGGACGCGCCCGGCGGGAGCCTGACCGCGGCGGCGCGGGTGCTCCAGTGGGAGGACGGCGTGGTCCGGATCAACGACGAGGACCTGGAGCTGGTCTGCGCGGTGCTCTGCACCGGGCTGGCCCTGGAACTGCCGGGCGTCGCGGTGCTGCACGGCTCGCAGGGCTCGGCCGCCTCCTGCGGGGAGTACCTCCAGGCCTCCTGGGCCTGGTCGACCGGCGGGCAGGAGTGGGCCCCGGCGGACCGGCCGGTCCGGCTGGACGGCGTGGCGGCGCAGCCCGGCTACAGCCTGGGCACGGTCTGCTGAGGCGTCCGCCGCGCCGCCGCGGTGCCCCGACACCGCGGCGCGGCCCCCGGTCGGGGGGCCGCGCCGTGACGTTTCTGCATGCCGGCACGGCCGAAGCCCGTGCCGGGTCGTACCTGGATCCGCTGGCGGGAGCCGGTGCGGTGAGCCTCAGCTCGCGTCCTCCTCGCGCACCGCGCGGCGCGCGTCGGGGTTCAGCACGCCCCAGGAGATCAGCTGCTCGGTGAGGATCGACGGCGACTGGTCGTAGATGACGGCCAGGGTGCGCAGGTCGTCCTGGCGGATCGACAGCACCTTCCCGTTGTAGTCGCCGCGCTGGCTCTGGATGGTCGCCGCGTAGCGCTGCAGCGGACCGGCCTTCTCGGACGGGACCTGGGTCAGTCTCTCCAGGTCGAGGACCAGGCGCGGCGGCGGCTCGGCCGCACCGCCGGGCGTACCGCCGGGCAGCAGCTCCTGCACCGGGACGCCGTAGAACTCCGCCAGTTCGGCCAGCCGCTGCACGGTGACCGCACGGTCACCGCGCTCGTACGAGCCGACGACGACTGCCTTCCAGCGCCCCTGGGACTTCTCCTCGACACCATGCAGGGAGAGACCCTGCTGAGTGCGGATCGCTCGGAGCTTGCCTCCGAGCTGCTTCGCGTAGTCGCTGGACATTGATCTCCCCGGACGAGATTGCTTCGCGTTCAGTGGTGGGTCACGGGCGATTGCCGACGCCGTTACCGGTGGGTCCGACGTCTGTCTCGTAACTCACTGTGAGGTTACGTAGAGTAAGGTAGTTGCGTCAAGCCGAATGGGGCAGCCGTGCGAATGGCCCGCATCGTCGACACGTCCGGAGTGTTAACCCCCGGAAGCGGAATGTTGGCCGTCTGTTTGCGATCCGGCACGCTGCTAGGATGGCTCGAAGCCCGCGCCCGGTCGGCGGGGGCCAATCCCAGACATCCTTTAAGACCCGTCCCGTGAGGCGGGGAAGGAGGTCCGCTTCGGCATGACCACACACCATGAACCGACGTCCCGGCCGCCGCACCAGGTGCTCGACGGCACGGACATCGCCCGGGTCGTCACCCGGATAGCGCACGAGATCGTCGAGCGCGCCAAGGGCGCGGAGGACGTCGTGCTGCTCGGCATCCACACCAGGGGCGTCCACCTCGCCCGCCGCCTGCACGGCCGGCTCGCCCAGATCACCGGGCGCGAGATCCCGCTGGGCACCCTGGACATCACCATGTACCGGGACGACCTGCGGCTGAAGCCCGCCCGCGCCCTGGAGCACACCGAGATCCCGCCCGGCGGCGTCGACGGCAAGCTCGTCATCCTGGTCGACGACGTGCTCTTCTCCGGCCGGACCATCCGCGCCGCGCTGGACGCGCTGAACGACATCGGCCGCCCGCGCGCCGTCCAGCTGGCCGTCCTGGTCGACCGCGGCCACCGCGAGCTGCCGATCCGCGCCGACTACGTGGGCAAGAACCTCCCCACCTCGCTGCGCGAGGCCGTGCAGGTGCGCCTGTCCGACAGCGACGGCGTGGACGCCGTCCTGGTCGGCGACCGCGACTTCGCCGCCCGCAGCTCGCAGGCCCTGGCTCCCCAGCCTTCCGAACCGCACCTCCCGGAGTAACCCGCGTGAAGCGCCACCTCGTCTCCGCCGCCGATCTCAGCCGCGACGACGCGCTGCTGATCCTGGACACCGCCGAGGAGCTGGCCCAGCTCTCCGGCCGGGCCGTCAAGAAGCTGCCCACGCTGCGCGGCCGCACCGTCGTCAACCTCTTCTTCGAGGACTCCACCCGGACGAAGACCTCCTTCGAGGTCGCCGAGAAGCGCCTCTCGGCCGACGTCATCAACTTCTCCGCCAAGGGCTCCTCGGTCTCCAAGGGCGAGAGCCTCAAGGACACCGCGCTGACCCTCCAGGCGATGGGCGCCGACGCGGTGGTCATCCGCCACCACGCCTCCGGCGCCCCGGCCCGGCTGGCCCAGTCCGACTGGCTGCACGGCAGTGTGATCAACGCCGGTGACGGCACCCACGAGCACCCCACCCAGGCGCTGCTCGACGCCTTCACCATGCGCCGCCACCTCAACCCGGGCGGCGGCAACGACCTGGCCGGCCGCCGGGTGACCATCGTCGGCGACGTGCTGCACAGCCGGGTCGCCCGCTCCAACGTCCACCTGCTGAACACCCTCGGCGCGCAGGTCACCTTCGTCGCCCCGCCCACGCTGCTGCCGATCGGGGTCGAGAACTGGCCCTGCGAGATCAGCTACGACCTGGACGCCGTGCTGCCCAAGACGGACGCGCTGATGATGCTGCGGGTGCAGCGCGAGCGGATGAACGCCGCGTTCTTCCCGACCGAGCGCGAGTACAGCCGCCGCTACGGCATGAACGGCCGCCGGATGGCCCAGCTGCCGGACCACGCGATCGTGATGCACCCCGGCCCGATGGTCCGCGGCATGGAGATCACCGCCGAGGTCGCCGACTCGCCGCGCTGCACCGCCGTCGAGCAGGTCGCCAACGGCGTGTCCGTCCGGATGGCCGTCCTGTACCTGCTGCTCGGCGGAGCCACCATCGCCGACACCGCCCGCACCGACTCCGTGGAGACCTCCCAGTGACCAGCTACCTGATCCGCAACGCCGAGGTCCTGGGCGGCGCCCCGCAGGACCTCCACCTCGCCGACGGCGTGATCAAGGCGATCGGCACCGGCCTGACGGTCGAGGCGGACATCGAGATCGACGCCACCGGACTGATCGCCCTGCCCGGCCTGGTCGACCTCCACACCCACCTGCGCGAGCCCGGCCGCGAGGACGCCGAGACCGTGCTCACCGGCACCCGGGCCGCCGCGATGGGCGGCTTCACCGCCGTGCACGCGATGGCCAACACCACCCCGGTGGCCGACACCGCCGGCGTGGTCGAGCAGGTCTGGCGGCTCGGCCAGGAGGCCGGCTACTGCGACGTGCAGCCGGTCGGCGCCGTCACCGTCGGCCTGGAGGGCAAGAAGCTCGCCGAGCTCGGCGCGATGCACGAGTCCGCCGCGGGCGTCCGGGTCTTCTCCGACGACGGCAAGTGCGTGGACGACGCGGTGCTGATGCGCCGCGCCCTGGAGTACGTCAAGGCCTTCGACGGCGTCGTCGCCCAGCACGCCCAGGAGCCGCGGCTCACCGAGGGCGCCCAGATGAACGAGGGCCAGGTTTCCGGCGAGCTCGGGCTCGGCGGCTGGCCGGCCGTCGCCGAGGAGTCGATCATCGCCCGCGACGTGCTGCTCGCCGCGCACGTCGGCTCCCGGCTGCACGTCTGCCACCTCTCCACGGCCGGCTCGGTCGAGATCGTCCGCTGGGCCAAGTCCAAGGGCTGGGACGTCACCGCCGAGGTGACCCCGCACCACCTGCTGCTCACCGACGAGATGGTCCGCACCTACGACCCGGTGTACAAGGTGAACCCGCCGCTGCGCACCGCCGAGGACGTCAAGGCACTGCGCGCCGCGCTGGCCGACGGCACCATCGACGCCGTCGCCACCGACCACGCGCCGCACCCGGACGAGGACAAGGACTGCGAGTGGGCCGTGGCCGCGATGGGCATGGTCGGCCTGGAGACCGCGCTGTCGGTCGTGCAGCAGACCATGGTCGACACCGGCCTGCTGAACTGGGAGGGCGTCGCGGACCGGATGTCCCACCGCCCGGCCCGGATCGGCCGCCTCGCCGGCCACGGCCGGCCGATCTCGGTGGGTGAGCCGGCCAACCTGGTGCTGTTCGATCCCGCGTACCGTGGTGTCGTGAACCCGGACAGCTTCGCCACCCGCAGCCGCAACACCCCCTACAAGGGCCTGGACCTGCCCGGACGGGTGCACGCAACCTTCCTGCGCGGGCGCGCCACCGTGCTGGCCGGAGAGCTCGCCGAGCAGGACGGCGCCCAGTGATGGTCCCCGCCGCGCTCGCCCAGGAGCAGGCGAAGGTCACCAACTGGCCCGGCTACATCGGCTGGACCATCGGCCTGCTGATCGTGATCGGCCTCGTCTACTGGCTGATGCGCCAGGGCTGGAACTGGCGACGCACCCTGCAGTCCGGCATCCCGCCGCTGCCGGCCGTGCCGGCCCGCGCCGGACGCACCATCCTGGAGACCAGCGGCCGGTACCACGGCACGACCACCGCCGGGAACTGGCTCGACCGGGTCGTCGCCCACGGCCTGGGCACCCGCAGCCGCGCCGACCTCACCCTCGGCGAGGACGGCCTGCTGGTGCAGCGCCCCGGTGACGTCGACTTCTGGATCCCGGCCGAGCACCTGACCGGTGCCCGCACGGAGTCCGGGATCGCCGGCAAGGTCGTCCCCTCCGGGCTGCTCGTCGTCAGCTGGACGCTCCCCGAGCCTTCGGCCGGGGGGACCCCCACGGGCACGATCGAGCTGGACTCCGGCTTCCGGGCCGACCACCCCGATGAGCACGCCGCCTGGGTCGAGGCGGTCGCTCAGCTCGCAACACGTACGAAGACGAAGACGGAAGAGGCCGCGCAATGACCGCACCTGCCCCCACCACGCAGCGCCAACGGCGGGAACGAGTGCCTGCCGTGCTCGTCCTGGAGGACGGCCGGACCTTCCGCGGACAGGCCTACGGCGCCATCGGCGAGACCTTCGGCGAGGCGGTCTTCAACACCGGCATGTCCGGCTACCAGGAGACCCTCACCGACCCGTCGTACCACCGCCAGGTGGTCGTGATGACCGCCCCGCAGATCGGCAACACGGGCTGGAACGACGAGGACGACGAGTCCCAGCAGATCTGGGTCGCCGGCTACGTGGTGCGCGACCCCGCCCGGGTCGCCTCCAACTGGCGCTCGCTGCGCCCGCTCGACGAGGAACTCGTCAACCAGGGCGTCGTCGGCATCAGCGGCATCGACACCCGCGCGCTGACCCGCCACCTGCGCGAGCGCGGCGCGATGCGCTGCGGCATCTTCTCCGGCGAGGCGCTGGCCGACCAGGCCACCCTGCTCGCCCGGGTGCAGCAGTCGCCCGAGATGAAGGGCGCCGACCTGTGCGCCGAGGTCGCCACCAGCGAGCCCTACGTGGTGCCGGCGATCGGTGAGAAGCGGTTCACCGTCGCCGCGCTGGACCTCGGCATCAAGGCGATGACCCCGCAGCGGATGGCCGAGCGCGGCATCGAGGTGCACGTGCTCCCCGCCAACTCCACCCTGGAGGACGTCTACGCCGTCAACCCGGACGGCGTCTTCTTCTCCAACGGCCCGGGCGACCCGGCCACCGCCGACCACCAGGTCGCCGTGGCGCAGGGCGTGCTGGAGCGCAAGACCCCGTTCTTCGGGATCTGCTTCGGCAACCAGATCCTCGGCCGCGCCCTGGGCTTCGGCACCTACAAGCTCAAGTACGGCCACCGCGGCATCAACCAGCCGGTGCAGGACCGCACCACCGGCAAGGTCGAGGTGACCGCCCACAACCACGGCTTCGCCGTGAACGCCCCGCTGGACAAGGTGAGCGACACCCCCTACGGGCGGGTCGAGGTCTCCCACGTCTGCCTCAACGACGACGTGGTCGAGGGCCTCCAGGCACTCGACGTCCCCGCCTTCAGCGTGCAGTACCACCCCGAAGCGGCCGCCGGTCCCCACGACGCCGCCTACCTGTTCGACCGCTTCGTGAAGCTCATGGAGGGCCAGCGTGCCTAAGCGCACTGACATCAAGTCCGTCCTGGTGATCGGCTCCGGCCCGATCGTGATCGGCCAGGCCGCCGAGTTCGACTACTCGGGCACGCAGGCCTGCCGGGTCCTCAAGGCCGAGGGCCTGCGGGTCGTGCTGGTCAACTCCAACCCGGCCACGATCATGACCGACCCGGAGATCGCCGACGCCACCTACGTCGAGCCGATCACCCCGGAGTTCGTCGAGAAGATCATCGCCAAGGAGCGCCCCGACGCGCTGCTGCCGACCCTGGGCGGCCAGACCGCGCTCAACACCGCGATCTCGCTGCACGCGGCCGGCACGCTGGAGAAGTACGGCGTCGAGCTGATCGGCGCCGACGTCGAGGCGATCAACAAGGGCGAGGACCGAGACCTCTTCAAGGGCGTCGTCGAGGCCGTCAACGCCAAGATCGGCCACGGCGAGTCCGCCCGCTCGGTCATCTGCCACACCATGGACGAGGTGCTGGCCGGCGTCGACACCCTCGGCGGCTACCCGGTCGTCGTGCGCCCCTCCTTCACCATGGGCGGCGCCGGCTCCGGCTTCGCCCACAACGAGGAGGACCTGCGCCGCATCGCCGGCCAGGGCCTGACCCTCTCGCCGACCACCGAGGTGCTCCTGGAGGAGTCCATCCTCGGCTGGAAGGAGTACGAGCTGGAGCTGATGCGCGACAAGCACGACAACGTCGTGGTCGTCTGCTCCATCGAGAACTTCGACCCGATGGGCGTGCACACCGGTGACTCGATCACCGTCGCCCCGGCGATGACCCTCACCGACCGCGAGTACCAGATCCTGCGCGACATCGGCATCGCCGTCATCCGCGAGGTCGGCGTCGACACCGGCGGCTGCAACATCCAGTTCGCCGTCAACCCCGACGACGGCCGGGTCATCGTCATCGAGATGAACCCGCGCGTCTCCCGCTCCTCGGCGCTCGCCTCCAAGGCCACCGGCTTCCCGATCGCCAAGATCGCCGCCAAGCTGGCCGTCGGCTACACCCTGGACGAGATCCCCAACGACATCACCGAGGAGACCCCGGCCTCCTTCGAGCCGACCCTCGACTACGTCGTCGTCAAGGTCCCGCGGTTCGCGTTCGAGAAGTTCCCGAGCGCCGACGCCACCCTGACCACCACCATGAAGTCCGTCGGCGAGGCCATGGCCCTGGGCCGCAACTTCCCCGAGGCGCTCCAGAAGGCGCTGCGCTCGCTGGAGAAGAAGGGCTCCCAGTTCGGCTGGAGCGGCCCCGTCGGCGACAAGGCGGAGCTGCTGGCCAAGGCGGTCGTGCCGACCGACGGCCGGATCAACACCGTGATGGAGGCCATCCGGGCCGGCGCCACCCCGGAGGAGGTGTTCGAGGCCACCAAGATCGACCCGTGGTTCGTCGACCAGCTCTTCCTCCTGGACGAGATCGCGGCCGAACTCGCCGAGGCGCAGGAGCTCACCCCCGAGCTGCTGCGCCACGCCAAGCGGCACGGCTTCTCCGACCAGCAGATCGGCGAGATCCGCGGCCTGAAGCCGGACGTGGTCCGCGAGGTGCGCCACGCCCTCGGCATCCGCCCGGTGTACAAGACCGTCGACACCTGCGCCGCCGAGTTCGCCGCCAAGACCCCGTACTTCTACTCGTCCTACGACGAGGAGAGCGAGGTCGCCCCGCGCACCAAGCCCGCCGTGATCATCCTGGGCTCCGGCCCGAACCGCATCGGCCAGGGCATCGAGTTCGACTACTCCTGCGTGCACGCCTCCTTCGCGCTCGCCGACGCCGGGTACGAGACCGTCATGGTCAACTGCAACCCGGAGACCGTCTCCACCGACTACGACACCTCCGACCGGCTCTACTTCGAGCCGCTCACCCTGGAGGACGTGCTGGAGATCGTCCACGCCGAGCAGCAGGCCGGCCCGCTCGCCGGTGTGATCGTCCAGCTCGGCGGCCAGACCCCGCTGGGCCTGGCCCAGGCGCTCAAGGACAACGGCGTGCCGATCGTCGGCACCCAGCCCGAGGCGATCGACCTCGCCGAGGAGCGCGGCGCCTTCGGCCGCGTCCTGCGCGACGCCGGCCTGCCGGCCCCCAAGCACGGCACCGCCTTCTCCTTCGAGGAGGCCAAGGCGATCGCCGACGAGATCGGCTACCCGGTGCTCGCCCGCCCGTCCTACGTGCTCGGCGGCCGCGGCATGGAGATCGTCTACGACGAGGCCTCGCTCGCCTCCTACCTGGAGCGGCACGCCGGTCTGATCTCCGAGCACCCGGTGCTCATCGACCGCTTCCTGGACGACGCGGTGGAGATCGACGTCGACGCGCTCTACGACGGCACCGAGCTCTACCTCGGCGGCGTCATGGAGCACATCGAGGAGGCCGGCATCCACTCCGGCGACTCCGCCTGCGCGCTGCCCCCGATCACCCTCGGCGGCTTCGACATCAAGCGCCTGCGCACCTCCACCGAGGCCATCGCGCGCGGTGTCGGCGTCCGCGGCCTGATCAACATCCAGTTCGCCATGGCCGGGGACATCCTCTACGTGCTGGAGGCCAACCCGCGCGCCTCCCGGACCGTCCCGTTCACCTCCAAGGCGACCGCCGTGCCGCTGGCCAAGGCCGCCGCCCGGATCTCGCTCGGCGCCACCATCGCCGAGCTGCGCGCCGAGGGCCTGCTCCCGGCCGAGGGCGACGGCGGCACGCTGCCCGCCGACGCGCCGATCGCGGTCAAGGAGGCCGTGATGCCGTGGAGCCGCTTCCGCGACATCCACGGCCGCGGGGTGGACACCGTGCTCGGCCCGGAGATGCGCTCGACCGGTGAGGTCATGGGCATCGACAGCGTCTTCGGCACCGCCTACGCGAAGGCGCAGGCCGGTGCGTACGGCGCGCTGCCGACCAAGGGCAAGGTCTTCGTCTCGGTGGCCAACCGCGACAAGCGCAACCTGGTCTTCCCGGCCCGGGCGCTGGTCAACCTCGGCTTCGAGGTGCTCGCCACCGCCGGCACCGCCGAGGTGCTCCAGCGCGGCGGCATCCCGTCCACGCTGGTGCGCAAGCACAGCGAGGGCGAGGGCCCGAACGGCGAGAAGACCATCGTCCAGCTGATCCACGACGGTGAGGTCGACCTCATCATCAACACGCCGTACGGCACCGGCGGCCGCCTCGACGGCTACGAGATCCGCACCGCGGCCGTCGCCCGCGCGGTGCCCTGCCTGACCACCGTCCAGGCGATGGGCGCGGCCGTGCAGGGCATGGACGCGCTGCTGCGCGACGAGGTCGGGGTGATGTCGCTCCAGGAGCACGCCGAGCTGATCAACGCCGGTCGCAAGTAGCACCACCGCAGTGGGGGGCACCGAAAGCCAATGGGTGCCCCCCACTTCCATGCCCGCCCACCCGTCGCCCGCCGCCACCGTTCTTTCGACGGGCTGCGCCCGCGCCCCCACTCTCTCCGCTCCGGGAGTTGAACCACCCTTGTACAAGCTTCTGTTCGACCTGGTCTTCAAGAAGATGGACCCCGAGAAGGCCCACCACCTGGCCTTCTTCTGGATCCGCCTCGGCTCCTCGGTGCCCGGCCTGCGCACCCTGGTGCGGCTGGTGCTCGCCCCGCGCGACCGGGCCCTGCGCACCCGCGCCCTCGGCCTGGACCTGCCCGGCCCGTTCGGCCTGGCGGCCGGCTTCGACAAGAACGGCGTCGGCATCGACGGCCTGTCGATGCTCGGCTTCGACTACGTCGAGATCGGCACCATCACCGGCGAGCCCCAGCCCGGCAACCCGGCGCCCCGGCTGTTCCGCCTGGTCGAGGACCGCGCGCTGATCAACCGGATGGGCTTCAACAACCAGGGCTCGGCCCGGGTCGCCGCCCGGCTGGCCGCCCGCCCGCACACCAGCTCCACCCCGGTGATCGGCGTCAACATCGGCAAGACCAAGGTGGTCGAGGAGGCCGACGCCGTCGCCGACTACGTGAAGTCCACCGAGCGGCTGGCCAAGTACGCCGACTACCTGGTGGTCAACGTCAGCTCGCCGAACACCCCCGGGCTGCGCAACCTCCAGGCCGTGGACCACCTGCGGCCGCTGCTCGCCGCCGTCCGCGAGGCCGCCGACCGCACCACCGCCCACCACGTGCCGCTGCTGGTCAAGATCGCCCCCGACCTGGCCGACGAGGACGTCGACGCGGTCGCCGACCTCGCCCTGGAGCTGGGCCTGGACGGCATCATCGCCACCAACACCACGATCGGCCGCGAGGGCCTGCGCACCGACGCCGCGCGGGTCGAGGAGATCGGCATGGGCGGCCTGTCCGGCGCCCCGCTCAAGGCCCGCGCCCTGGAGGTGCTCCAGCGGCTGCGCGCCCGCACCGAGGGCCGGCTGACCCTGGTCTCGGTCGGCGGCATCGAGACCGCCGAGGACGCCTGGCAGCGGATCGTCCACGGCGCCGACCTCGTCCAGGGCTACAGCGCCTTCATCTACGAGGGCCCGTTCTGGTGCCGGCGGATCCACAAGGGCCTGTCCGCCAAGGTCCGCGCGGGCGGCTTCCGCAGCCTGGCCGAGGCCGTCGGCAGCGCCGTGCGCAGCTCCTGAACCCCCTCCCACCCCTCCGGAAAGAGACGACATGACCCTCGCCCCGTTCGGCGCCCGGCTGCGCCAGGCCCTCGACACCCGCGGCCAGCTCTGCGTCGGCATCGACCCGCACGCCTCCCTGCTCGCCGCCTGGGGGCTCGGCGACGACCTCGCCGGGCTGGAGACCTTCAGCCGCACCGTGGTCGAGGCGCTGGCCGACCGGGTGGCCGTGCTCAAGCCGCAGGCCGCCTTCTTCGAGCGCTTCGGCAGCAAGGGCGTCGCGGTGCTGGAGAAGACCGTCGAGGAGGCCCGGGCGGCCGGTGCGCTGGTCCTGATGGACGCCAAGCGCGGTGACATCGGCTCCACCATGGCCGCGTACGCCGAGGCCTTCCTGTCGCCGGGCAGCCCGCTGTTCTCGGACGCGGTGACGGTCAGCCCGTACCTGGGCTTCGGCTCGCTGCGCCCGGCCCTGGACCTGGCCCGCGAGCAGGGCTGCGGCGTGTTCGCGCTGGCGCTGACCTCCAACCCGGAGGGGGCCGAGGTGCAGCGCGCGGTGGGCGCGGACGGCGAGCCGGTCGCGGCCTCCGTGCTGCGGCAGCTGGCGGCCGAGAACGAGGGCGCCGCGCCGCTCGGCTCCTTCGGCGCGGTGGTCGGCGCGACGCTGGCCGACGCGGGCGTGGAACTGGCCATCAACGGCCCGCTGCTGGCCCCCGGCATCGGTGCCCAGGGCGCGACCATGGCGGACCTGCCGCGGGTGTTCGGCGCCTCGGTGATCAACGTGGTGCCGAGCGTCAGCCGGGACGTGCTCAAGCACGGCCCCTCGGTGCCGGCGCTGCGGGAGGCGGCGGAGCGCTTCGTCGGAGAGTTCGCGGAGGCCGTCAAGTAGCGGAACCCGTCCTTCAGGTAGCCGCGCGGTGACCCTGCGGAGTGTCCGCAGGACCGCGCGGTGGCCGCGGACTCGACGTGAGCGCGGTCACATCCGCACCGCCAAAGTCTCGCAATCGCGGTCATTTTGCCCTGGAAAGTCCTGGTCGGCCTTGGCTGACCAGGACTTTTCGTGTTCTTTTCCTGACGTGGCGCCGCAATCCGGGTAGTGTCCGGCGATAGGTCATCGGCGAGCCGCGGTTTTCGTGGCTCCCCGCAGGTCAGGGCCTTGTGGTTCCCCTTGCGCACGGTGTCCTCGGTACCGAACCAGTCCTAGCTCAATCCATCCATCCACACCCTGAGGTGAACGGCGTGGCCCTTCCGCCCCTTACCCCTGAACAGCGCACCGCCGCGCTCGCCAAGGCCGCCGAGGCTCGCCGGGAGCGCGCCGAGGTCAAGAACCGGCTCAAGCACTCCGGCGCCTCCCTGCACGAGGTGATCAAGGCCGGAAAGGCCGACAACGACGTCATCGGCAAGATGAAGGTCTCGGCCCTGCTGGAGTCCCTTCCGGGCGTCGGCAAGGTCCGTGCCAAGCAGATCATGGAGCGCCTCGGCATCAGCGAGAGCCGGCGCGTCCGCGGCCTCGGTACGAACCAGATCGCTTCCCTGGAGCGGGAGTTCGGCGGTGGCGCCGCCTGACCGTGCCCCCGTGGTCCCAGGATCCCCCGCGATCCGGGATAATCGGTGCATGAGTGAGCGTCCGCGGCTGACCGTGCTCTCCGGCCCCTCGGGGGTCGGCAAGAGCACGGTCGTCGCTCATATGAGGAAAATGCACCCCGAAGTCTGGCTCTCGGTGTCGGCGACGACCCGCCACCCGAGGCCGGGCGAGAAGAACGGGGTCCAGTACCACTTCGTCGACAACGACGAGTTCGACAAGCTGGTCGCCAACGGCGAGCTGCTGGAGTGGGCCGAGTTCGCCGGGAACCGCTACGGGACCCCGCGCGCGGCCGTGCAGGAGAAGCTGGAGCGCGGCGAGCCGGTGCTCCTGGAGATCGACCTCCAGGGCGCCCGTCAGGTGCGCGAGTCGATGCCCGAGGCGCAGCTGGTCTTCCTGGCTCCGCCGAGCTGGGACGAGCTGGTCCGCCGGCTGACCGGCCGGGGCACCGAGCCGCAGGACGTGATCGAGAAGCGGCTGGAGGCGGCCACGGTCGAGCTCGCGGCCGAGCCCGAGTTCGACACGACCCTTGTCAACACCTCCGTCGAGCAGGTAGCGGCCGAACTGCTAGCCTTGCTCGGTGTAGCCTGACCTGTCTGTCTTTTCCACCCTTTCGGAAGGTTTTAGCGTGTCCTCTTCCATGACCGCGCCCGAGGGCATCATCAACCCGCCGATCGACGAGCTGCTCGAGGCCACCGACTCCAAGTACAGCCTCGTGATCTACGCCGCCAAGCGCGCGCGCCAGATCAACGCGTACTACTCCCAGCTCGGCGAGGGCCTGCTGGAGTACGTCGGCCCGCTGGTCGACACCCACGTGCACGAGAAGCCGCTGTCGATCGCGCTGCGCGAGATCAACGCGGGCATGCTGACTGCCGAGGCGATCGAGGCTGCCTGAGGCGGTCGCTGAATTTCCGGGAGGGCCCGGCGGAATCGTTTCCGCCGGGCCCTTCGGCGTCTCCTCCCGTGCTTTCCTTCCGTGCTCTCCTCGCGGCTCTCCTCACGGATCTCCTCGCGTGGTGGGGCACCGTGCGGGTGGCGGCCGAGGGGTCGTAGGGTGGGCGGGTTCCCGACGTGGAGAGAGGCCGGTAGATGACTCTGAGTGCGGACGCCCCGCGCGTGGTCCTCGGCGTGAGCGGTGGGATCGCCGCGTACAAGGCGTGCGAGCTGCTGCGCCGCTTCACCGAGTCCGGCCACCAGGTCACCGTGGTGCCGACCGCCGCCGCGCTGCACTTCGTCGGCGAGGCGACCTGGGCGGCGCTCTCCGGGCGCCCGGCCGCCACCGAGACCTGGGAGCGCGTGCACGAGGTGCCGCACGTGCGGATCGGGCAGCAGGCCGACCTGGTGGTGGTCGCCCCGGCCACCGCCGACCTGATCGCCAAGGCCGCCCACGGCCTCGCCGACGACCTGCTCACCAACACCCTGCTCACCGCCCGCTGCCCGGTCGTGGTGGCGCCCGCCATGCACACCGAGATGTGGGAGCACCCGGCCACCCGGGAGAACGTGGCCACGCTGCGCCGCCGTGGCGTGATCGTGCTGGAGCCGGCCGTCGGGCGGCTGACCGGCAAGGACACCGGCAAGGGCCGGCTGCCCGAGCCGTCGGCGATCTTCGACGCCTGCCGGGCCGTGCTGCGCCGCGGCGGGGCGGTGCCGACCGACCTGGCCGGCCGGCACGTGGTGGTCTCGGCCGGTGGCACCCGGGAGCCGCTGGACCCGGTGCGCTACCTGGGCAACCGCTCCTCCGGCAAGCAGGGCTACGCGCTCGCGGTGACGGCCGCGGCGCGCGGGGCCAGGGTGACGTTGCTCTCGGCCAACGCCGAGCTGCCGGATCCGGCCGGGGTGGACGTGGTGCACGTCTCGACCGCGCTGGAGCTGCGCGAGGCGGCGCTGAAGGCGGTCCAGGACGCGGACGCCGTGGTGATGGCCGCGGCGGTGGCGGACTTCCGGCCCGCCGCGTACGCGACCGGCAAGATCAAGAAGGTCGAGGGGACCGAGCCGGCGCCCGTCGCCCTGGTCCGCAATCCGGACATCCTGGCCGAGCTGTCGGCCCACCGGGCCCGTTCGGGTCAACTCGTGGTGGGTTTCGCGGCGGAGACCGACGACGTGCTCGCCAACGGCCGCGCCAAGCTCGCGCGCAAGGGGTGCGACCTGCTCGTCGTGAACGAGGTGGGCAACGGCAAGGCCTTCGGCACGGACGTCAACGAGGCCGTGGTCCTGGGCTCGGACGGCAGTGAGACGGCCGTTCCGGTGGGCCCGAAGGAGGCGCTCGCGGACGTGGTCTGGGATCTGGTCTCAAAGCGGCTGGAAACGGGCGGCAACTGATCGGAACCGCTCGTACGGCGGTCGAGAAATCCCGAAGCGGGTGACGTTCGACGGAACCAGACCGTTAGACTCCAGGAATCAAGTCTTTCCGGAGTTCCCCGGGTCGCCCCGGGGAACTTCAGTCAGCAGCCGCTGCAACCCCAGGGAGCGCTGTGTCTCGCCGCCTGTTCACCTCGGAGTCCGTCACCGAGGGACACCCCGACAAGATCGCTGACCAGATCAGCGACACCATCCTTGACGCTCTCCTGCGGGAGGACCCGACGTCCCGGGTCGCCGTGGAGACGCTCATCACGACCGGCCAGGTGCACGTGGCCGGCGAGGTGACCACCAAGGCGTACGCGCCGATCGCCCAGCTCGTCCGGGACAAGATCCTGGAGATCGGCTACGACAGCTCCAAGAAGGGCTTCGACGGCGCCTCCTGCGGCGTGTCGGTGTCCATCGGTGCCCAGTCGCCCGACATCGCGCAGGGTGTCGACACCGCGTACGAGGCCCGGGTCGAGGGTGACGAGGACGACCTGGACAAGCAGGGCGCGGGTGACCAGGGCCTGATGTTCGGCTACGCGTCCGACGAGACGCCCGAGCTCATGCCGCTGCCGATCACCCTGGCGCACCGCCTCTCCCGCCGCCTGACCGAGGTGCGCAAGAACGGGACCATCCCCTACCTGCGCCCCGACGGCAAGACCCAGGTCACCATCGAGTACGACGGGGACAAGGCCGTCCGCCTGGACACCGTGGTCGTCTCCACCCAGCACGCCAGCGACATCGACCTGGAGTCGCTGCTCACCCCGGACATCCGCGAGTTCGTGGTCGAGCCGGAGCTGAAGGCGCTGGCCGAGCAGGGCATCAAGCTGACCACCGAGGGCTACCGCCTGCTGGTCAACCCGACCGGCCGCTTCGAGATCGGCGGCCCGATGGGCGACGCCGGCCTCACCGGCCGCAAGATCATCATCGACACCTACGGCGGCATGGCCCGCCACGGTGGCGGCGCCTTCTCCGGCAAGGACCCGTCCAAGGTGGACCGCTCGGCCGCGTACGCGATGCGCTGGGTGGCGAAGAACATCGTCGCCGCCGGCCTCGCCCGCCGCGCCGAGGTGCAGGTCGCGTACGCGATCGGCAAGGCCGAGCCGGTCGGCCTGTTCGTGGAGACCTTCGGCACCGAGACCGTCCCGGTCCTCACCATCCAGAAGGCCGTCTCCGAGGTCTTCGACCTGCGTCCGGCCGCGATCATCCGCGACCTGGACCTGCTGCGCCCGATCTACTCCCAGACCGCGGCGTACGGCCACTTCGGCCGTGAGCTGCCGGACTTCACCTGGGAGCGCACCGACCGGGTGGAGCAGCTGAAGGCCGCCGCGGCCCAGGACTGACCCGCCGCTCGCGCGGCGCACCGCTCGTGTGACCCGCGTGGCGCACCGCTCGTGTGAAGCGGCGCCCGCCCCCGTCCGGGGGTGGGCGCCGCTTCGTGCATTGTCAGTGTGACCTGGTAGTACTTGGTGGCGATGAGCAGCACAGGGGAGAACGGGGCCGCCGAGCCGGAGCAGCTGGCGTTCATCCGGGAGACGGTCAAGCGGGCCAAGCCCCGGACGTGGAAGGGCGCCAAGCGGGCCGAGCACCTGCCGGTGGCCCGGGTCGTGGTGGACAAGGGCGTGCTCACCATCGACAAGTTCTTCGACTACGAGGTGCCGGCCGGCATGGCCGAGGACGCCCAGCCCGGGGTGCGGGTGCGGGTGCGGTTCGGGGCGCGGGTGGTGAGGGGCCAGCGCGAGGGCGGGGAACTGCACGACGGCTTCATCGTCGCCCGGCTGGAGAAGAGCGACTTCGCCGGACCGCTCGCTCCGCTGGCCCAGGTGCTCTCGCCCGAGCCGGTGCTCACCCCGCAGCTGCTGCGGCTGTGCCGGACCGTCGCCGACCGGTACGCCGGGACGCTGGCCGACGTGCTCCAGCTGGCCGTCCCGCCCCGGCACGCCAAGGCCGAGGCCGAACCCTCGCCGCCGCCGCTGCCCCGCCCGGCCGCCCCGGCGCCCGGCGGCTGGCAGCGCTACCCGGCCGGGCCCGACTTCCTCGCCTCGCTCGCCGGGGGCGGCGCGCCGCGCGCGGTCTGGGCGGCGCTGCCCGGCCCCGGCTGGCCGTACGAGATCGCCCGGGCGGTGGCCGCGACGCTGGCGAGCGGGCGCGGCGCGCTGGTCGTGCTCCCGGAGGGGCGCTCGGTGGCCCGGGTCGACCAGGCGCTGACCGAACTGCTCGGCCCCGGGATGCACGTGGCGCTGGAGGCCGACCTCGGCCCGCGCGAGCGCTACAAGCGCTGGCTCGCGGTGAGCCGCGGCTCGGTGCACGCGGTGATCGGGACCAGGGCCACCATGTTCGCGCCGGTCCGGGACCTCGGGCTGGTCGTCGTCTGGTCGGACGGGGACGGCAGCCACAGCGACCCGCGCGCCCCGCACCCGCACGTGCGCGAGGTGGCGCTGCTGCGCGCCGCCGAGGAGGGCGCGGCCGTCCTGCTCGGCGGGCACGCGGTGACGGTGGAGGGCGCGCAGCTGGTCAGCACCGGCTGGGCGCGCCCGCTGGTCGCGGACCGGGAGACGGTGCGGCAGGTCGCGCCCAGGGTGCGGACCGTCACCGACCAGGACCAGCACCGGGACGCCGCCGCCCAGGCCGCCCGGCTGCCCTCGGTGGCCTGGGAGGCCGCCCGGGAGTCGCTGGCCGCCGGGCACCCGGTGCTCATCCAGGTGCCCCGGCGCGGCTACGTGCCCCGGCTGGCCTGCGGACGCTGCCGGACCCCCGCCCGCTGCCGGCGCTGCGAGGGGCCGCTGGAGGCGCCCTCGGCGGACGCCTCGCTGTGCTGCGGCTGGTGCGGGGAGCCGGAGAACGACTGGCACTGCCCCGAGTGCGGGTCCTTCCGGCTGCGCGCCCAGGTGGTCGGGGCCCGGCGGACGGCGGAGGAGCTGGGCAAGGCGTTCCCGCGCATCCCGGTACGGACCTCTGGGCGGGAGGCGGTGATCACCACCGTGCCGGACGAGCCCTCGCTGGTGATCTCCACGCCCGGCGCGGAACCGGTGGTGGAGGGCGGCGGCGGGTACGGGGCCGCGCTGCTGCTGGACGGCTGGGCGCTGCTCAGCCGGCCGGACCTGCGGGCGGGGGAGGAGGCGCTGCGGCTCTGGCTCGCGGCGGCCGCCCTGGTGCGGCCCTCGACGGACGGCGGGACGGTGGTCGTGGTGGCCGAGCCCTCGGCCCGTCCGGTGCAGGCGCTGGTGCGCTGGGATCCGCTGGGGCACGCCGGGCAGGAGCGGGACGAACGGGCCCAGCTGCACTTCCCGCCGGTGTCCCGGATGGCCTCGGTGAGCGGGAGCACCTCGGCGGTGACGGACCTGCTGAACCTGATCCGGCTGCCCGAGGGGGCGGACGTGCTCGGGCCGGTGCCGGTGGCGGCGCTGCGGGGGGAGGAGCAGGAGCGCGCGCTGCTGCGGGTGTCGCCGGGGCAGGGGGCGGCGCTGGCGGCGGCGCTCAAGGCGGCGCAGATCGCGCGGATCGCGCTGCGGACGGCGGAGCCGGTGCGGGTGCGGGTGGATCCGACGGACATCGGCTGAGCGGCGTCGGGCTCCGGCTCGATGGGGTGGTTGCCGCGCCTCGGATTCGGTGGGCCGGCGGGCTTCGGGTTCGGTTGGGCTTCGCGTTCGGTTGGGCCGGCGGGCTTCGCGTTCGGTTGGGCTTCGCGTTCGGTTGGGCGGTGGGGCGGGGTGAGTGGGCCACCCCGCCCCGGACGGCCCGGGCTGCGGCGGCTCGGTCAGCCGCGCAGCGGGATGCCGGGTCGGTCCGCCTGGGGGCGGTCGACGGGGGTACCGCGGTCGGGGGTGTCGCGGTCGACGGGGGTGCGGTCCATCGGGACACGGTCGATCGCGGTGCGGTCGATGGTGGTGCGGTCCATCGTGGTGCGGTCGATGGTGGTGCGCTCCAGGGCGCTGCGGTCCAGGCTGCTGCGGTCCAGGCCACCCTGGCGGGCCGCCGGGACGGTCGTGGCCAGACCGGTGCGCTCCGTGCCGGTGGGCAGCTCGTCGACGCGGTCCGGGCGGCTCTGGCCCGGGACGCCGCCGCTCGCGGCGAGGAGCTCGCTGGTCGGGCGGCGCATGCCGTAGCGCCGGTGCACGGCCTGCTTGGTGACCCCGAGGGCGGAGCCCACCGAGTCCCAGGAGAAGCCCAGCGCCCGGTCGAACTCGACCGCCGCGGCCACCAGGGTCTCCACGCTCTCCCGCAGCTCCTGCGCCAGGCGCACGGTCGGCGCCGGCGCCCGCCCGTACACCACGAAGCCGGCCGAGGTGCTCGGCCGGCGCGGACGGTAGACGTTGCCCAGTTGAGCGGTGAGCGTCCGCAGCGCGTCGACCTGCCGCCTCACCCGCTCGATGTCCCGCACCAGCAGGTGCAGGCTCGCCCGCGCCCGGGCGTCGTGGTTGATCTGCTCGGCCATGGCCTACGTGCCACCTTCCGTACGGTTCGGGTCGGCCGGCACTCGGTGTCCCGTGCGCCCGGCCCCGGTCAATCTCTCTTGACCAACGCCGAAGCGGGGGCCGGGGTAACGCGGCTCCGCACAGTCGGGCCGCTCCGGCCGCCGATCGGGGCCTCCGGGAAGCCCCCGGCGGGCGGCCGCACGGGTTGCATAGACTGGCGGGTGAACCAGCGACCGACCGCAGCCCGCGCCCCTACGGACAGGAGCCCGAACCCCGTGGCGATCCAGCCGATCCGTCTCTTCGGAGACCCCGTCCTGCGGTCCACCGCCCAGCCGGTGACCACCTTCGACAAGGAACTGCGCAAGCTGGTCCAGGACCTCACCGACACCATGCTGGACGCCCCCGGCGCCGGCCTGGCCGCGCCCCAACTCGGCGTCTCCCTACGGGTGTTCACGTACCACGTGGACGGCGTCACCGGGCACCTGATCAACCCGGACCTGTCGCTGAGCGAGGAGGAGCAGGACGGCCCCGAGGGCTGCCTGTCGCTGCCCGGCCTGCGCTACGACACCAAGCGCGCGTACGGCGTGGTGGCCAGGGGCTTCAACATGTACGGCGATCCGGTGACCCTGGAGGGCACCCAGCTGCTCGCCCGGTGCATCCAGCACGAGACCGACCACCTGGACGGCATCATCTTCATCGACCGGCTCGACCGCGAGCAGCGCAAGACCGCGCTGAAGGCGATCCGGGAAGCGGACTGGGGCGGCGGGCCGGCCCCGGTGGTCAAGGTCTCGCCGCACAGCACCTTCGGTTCCGCCCGCTGACGTCCGCCGGGTTCCGCTGGCTTCACTGACTTCCGCCGGCGCCCGCCGACATCCCCCGGCTTCGCGCCGACTTCGGTCGGGTTTCGCCGGTTACCTGAACTTCCTTTTGCAGAAAGGCCCTTGATGCGTCTCGTCTTCGCCGGCACCCCCGAGGTCGCCGTTCCCGCCCTGGACGCCCTGCTCGCCTCCGACCGGCACGAGGTCGTCGCGGTGGTCACCCGCCCGGACGCTCCGGCCGGGCGCGGACGCAAGCTGGTCGCCAGCCCGGTCGCCCAGCGCGCCGAGGAGGCCGGGATCGAGGTCCTCAAGCCGGCGAAGCCCAGCGACCCGGACTTCGTCGCCCGGCTCACCGAACTCGCCCCCGACTGCTGCCCGGTGGTCGCCTACGGCGCCCTGCTGCGCCCCGGCACGCTGGAGATCCCCAAGCACGGCTGGGTCAACCTGCACTTCTCGCTGCTGCCCGCCTGGCGCGGCGCGGCCCCGGTCCAGCACGCGGTGCTGGCCGGCGACGAGGTCACCGGCGCGTCCACCTTCCTGATCGAGCAGGGCCTGGACTCCGGTCCGGTCTACGGTGTGATCACCGAGGAGATCCGCCCGACCGACACCAGCGGTGAGCTGCTGACCCGGCTCTCGGTCTCCGGCGCGCGGCTGCTCGCGGCCACCATGGACGGCATCGAGGACGGCTCCCTGCACGCGGTGCCGCAGCCGGTCGAGGGCGTCACGCTCGCGCCGAAGATCACCGTCGAGGACGCGCGGATCGACTGGAGCCACCCCGCGCTGCGGATCGACCGGGTCGTGCGCGGCTGCGCACCGGCGCCGGGCGCCTGGACGGAGTTCCGGGGCGAGCGGCTGAAGGTCACCGGGCCGGTCAGGCTGCTGCCGGACTCCGCCGAGCTGGCGCCGGGCGAGGTCGCGATGGTGGGCAAGAACAGCGTCCGGGTCGGCACCGGCAGCCACGACGTGGAGCTGGGGGAGGTGCGTCCGCAGGGGAAGAAGGAGATGCGGGCCGCCGACTGGGCCCGGGGCGCGCGACTGGAGGCGGGGGAGCGCTTCGGGGGCTGACGCTCCGGTCTGGCGCTACTGTTCGTATGAGTCGTTGAATCGTTGAGCCGTTTCAGTCGTTTGAGATCGTCCGTGTTCGTTGATAACCACCGCAGCACCTTGAGGCACCTGTGACCACCCCCAGCGCCAAGCGCGCACCCCGTCCGCACCGCCGCCCGAAGAAGGACCCGGCCCGGATCGTCGCGTTCCGCGCCCTGCGCGCCGTCGACGAGCGGGACGCGTACGCCAACCTGATCCTGCCCTCCCTCCTCCGCGAGGCCGAGCAGAAGGGCATGGACCGGCGCGACGCGGCCCTCGCCACCGAGCTGGTCTACGGCACCCTGCGTCTGCAGGGCACCTACGACGCGATCATCGCCGCCTGCATCGACCGGCCGCTCGGCAAGGTCGACCCGCCGGTGCTGGACGTGCTGTCGCTCGGCGCGCACCAGCTGCTGACCACCCGCATCCCCAGCCACGCGGCCGTCTCGGCGACCGTCGAACTGGCCCGGGTGGTGCTCGGCGACGGCAAGGCCAAGTTCGTCAACGCCGTACTGCGCCGGATCAGCGCCCACGACCTGGACGCCTGGATCGAGCAGGTCGCCCCGCCGTACGACAAGGACGCCGAGGACCACCTGGCGGTCGTGCACTCGCACCCGCGCTGGGTCGTCTCCGCGCTCTGGGACTCGCTCGGCCGCTGGCAGCCGGACGCCTCCGGCCGTACCGCGATGGAGGAGCTGCTGCGGGCCGACAACGAGCGGCCCGAGGTCACCCTGGTCGCCCGCCCCGGCCGGGCCACCGTCGGCGAGCTGACCGACGCGCTGCCGGAGGCCGAGCCGGGCCGCTGGTCCCCGTTCGCGCTGCGGCTCGCCGAGGGCGGTGACCCGGGAGCGGTCGCGGCGGTGCAGGAGAACCGGGCGGGCGTCCAGGACGAGGGCAGCCAGCTGGTCGCGCTGGCACTGGCCTCGGCGCCGCTGGAGGGGCCGGACCGGATCTGGCTGGACGGCTGCGCCGGCCCCGGCGGCAAGGCCGCGCTGCTCGGCGCGCTGGCCGCCGAGCGGGGTGCGGCCCTGGTCGCGAGCGAGAAGCAGCCGCACCGCGCCCGGCTGGTGGCGCGGGCGCTGGCCGGCAACCCCGGCCCGTACACCGTGATCGCGGCCGACGGAACGCGCCCGGCCTGGCGGTCCGGCGGCTTCGACCGGGTGCTGGTCGACGTGCCGTGCTCCGGCCTCGGCGCGCTGCGCCGCCGCCCGGAGGCGCGCTGGCGGCGCCGGCCGGCCGACGTCGCCGCCTTCGGCCCGCTCCAGCGGGACCTGCTGCGCTCGGCGATCGAGGCCACCCGGGTCGGCGGCGTGGTCGGCTACGCGACCTGCTCGCCGCACCTCGCGGAGACCCGCGCGGTCGTGGAGGACGTGCTGCGGGGCGAGGGCGGCCGGGTCGAGTGGATCGACGCGCGCCCGCTGCTGCCCGGCGTCCCGGCGCTCGGCGAGGGGCCGGACGTGCAGCTGTGGCCGCACCTGCACGGGACGGACGCGATGTACCTGGCGCTGCTGCGGCGCACGGCCTGACGCGTTCCGATGTCGCCCTCCCGGCCGGGGGCTCCTCCTCGGCCGGGGCGCTTGCTCGGCTGGGCGCTTCCTCAGCCGGGAGTGTCGAGCTCGGCGGGGAGGGCGCACGGTCGGCTACGGCGGGAGGACTGCCGTCCCCGTGCCGGGGGTTGACGTTCCGTCGGGTGTGGTCTTCCATGGTTCCTGTGTAGCCGCTCGGCTGCATGATCTTTGGGGGCAGGCTTCGTCGCGTCGCGCGGCGGAGCCGGGGAAGCAACCCCACAAGACATGCGGCGCGATGCGGCTGTTCTCGTTGTGCGGATGCGCTTCCCCGGTGGCTGCCCTTCCCGACCGTGGAGGCGAGCAATGTCGTCGGAGCTCCAGCGATCACACGAGGAACCCGCCGGTTCGCGGGGCGCCGCGCCGGAACCCCGGGCCCACCGGACCTCGACGGACGGCCGCGCGCTCGACCTGATCGCACTGATGGGCATCCTGGCGGCGTGCACCCTGGTCTGCCTGCTGGCCGGCACCGGGGCGCTTCAGGCCGTCATCGGCGCGGCGGGCATCCTCTTCGCCGCCTGGCGGACGCCGCGGCGCTCCGGGCGGGAGGAGGGCCGGCGGCGCGGGCCCCGGGGGTGACGGCGGCGGCGACGCCCGGTGTGGCGGGTCGGCACGGCCGCGGGCGGCTTGCACCTCCCGTGGGGGGAGGTAGCAGGGTGGTGCCATGAACGGCGACACGACGTACACCATCGGTGAGCTGGCCCGGCGGACGGGGCTGACGGTCAAGACCGTCCGCCACTACTCGGACCAGGGGATCGTGCCGCCGGCCGACCGCAACCCGGCCGGCCACCGGCTGTACGGCGCCGACGCCGCCGCCCGCCTGGAACTGGTCCGCACCCTGCGTGAACTCGGGCTCGGACTGCCCGCGATCCGGCGGGTGGTCGAGCGTGAGCTGACGCCGGCCGACGTCGCCGCCGCGCAGGCGGAGGCGATCGACGCCCAGATCCGGGTGCTGCGGCTGCGGCGGGCCGTGCTCGGGATGGTGGCCAGACTCGGGTCGACACCTGAGGAGTTGACGCTCGTGCACCAGTTGGCCCGGCTCACGGAGGACGAACGGGGGCGCCTGATCGGGGAGTTCCTGGCAGGGGTGTTCGGCGGGATCGGGAGTGACGGGCGGTTCGCCGCCGCGGCCCGCTCGTTGACGCCGGAGCTGCCGGAGGAACCGTCGGTCGAACAGGTCGAGGCCTGGGTGGAGTTGGCGCGGCTGGCGGGGGACGCCGGGTTCCGGGCGCTGCTGCGCGGGCTGGCCGAGGCGGAGGCCGCCGAGGCGGCGGTGGGGGCGGAGCGGGCTGCTTCGGGCTTGCCGAGGCCAGGACTGGCGGTGGCGGTACGGGAGTTGGCCGGACCGGCGGTCGCGGCCGGGGTGGATCCGGAGTCGGCGGAGGCGACGCCCGTCGTCGCGGCGCTGGTCGAGCGGTACGGGCGGTGGTGCGCGGGGGCGGTGCCGGGGGATGCCGGGGCGCTGCGCGAACGTCTGGCGGAGCGGCTGGGGGCGATGGCCGATCCGCGGCGGGAGCGGTACCTGGAGTTGCTGGCGGTGGTCAACGGATGGGACGCGCCGCAGAGCTGGGCGGCCGAGGTGGACTGGGCGGTGCGCGCCGTGGCGTGAGCCCGTGCGGCTACCGGCGGTTGGGGCCGGGGAAGGCGGTGAGGAAGGCGTGGGCCTGGGCGCGGAGGTGGTCGACCGGAGGATCCTCGCAGATCACCTCCAGGCCGAGCCCGGTCGCCCGGCCCAGGTCGTAGTAGGACTGGTAGGCGAGGTACGGACGGTGGTCGTCGGTGGGGTCGAGGCCGACGGCGAAGGTCGCGAAGTGGGGCTGCCGATTGCCGTCGGCCGGGGCCGATCCGGGGCGGGAGAGCTGCCACTCGAACTCGTAGGGCTCGGGTTCGGCGGGCAGGTCCAGCAGGGCCTGGGCGAGGCGGCGGACCTCGTCCGGGTTCGAGAAGGGGATCGACTCCGACCCGTCGGGGGCCGAGGCGAGCAGTTCCCAGTCGTCGCCGTTGTGGCCGACGGTCAGGGCCCACTCGCCGTCCGGATTCTGCCAGTGGCAGCTGATGATCGGGTCCACGGCTGTCAACCTCCCTGTGGCGCTGGATCGTTCGTACCTCCTCATCGTGGCACACCGGGCGGCCCGGCGACCTCGGCCGTGAGCCGTCCTCGGGCGCGTTGCCAGGCCTCCTGGAGCGTGCGGTAGCCGAGGACGGTGACGCCGTGTTCGGTGAGCAGCCGACGGGCCTCGGGGGAGACGAGGAACGCGTGGTCGGTGTGCCGGATGCGCCGACCGTCGTCCGGGGCGCGGTGGTTCGGGCCTGGCGCCGGGCCTCTCCTCGGGTCCGTGGCCCGGGAGCTCCTCGGGGCGGCCACGCTGGGGTGCAGGGCCCACTCGGTGAGGCCCGGGGGGAGCGCGGCGAGCAGTCGGGCGTAGTGGGCGGGCTTGTCGTCCAGGGGGACGCTGAAGCTGTCGAGGAAGCCGTGGTCCACCACCGGCAGGCCGTGCCCGCGCACCCGGGCGAGCGCGGGCGGCAGCCAGACCCGGACCGCCAGACCGTACGCGGCGCCGAGGGCGAGGGTGAGGTCGAGGACGTCCTCGCGGCCGCCGTCGGCCAGGCAGTGGAAGTCGAGGTGGGTCGGGGCGAGGCCGGCCGCCGCCACCGCGTCGATCTGGGCGCGGAACTCGCGCTCGATGTCGTCGAGCCGGGCCTGGGCGAGCAGGGCGGCGCGTCCGGCAGGGGTGGGGGCGAAGAACCCTCCGGAGGCGTCGAGGAGGGAGGGCACCCGGGCACGGGCGGTGAGCGGGCCCCAGCGGCGGTCCGTGGACTCGCAGACCAGCGTGAGGTGGACGCCGAACGGGACCTCCGGGTGCCGGCGCAGCAGCCGGAGCGCGTGGGGTGCGGCGGCGCACGGTGTCATCAGGCTGCACGAGGCGGCGATGCCGTTCCGGACGGCGTCGATCACGCCGAGGTTGACGGACTCGTCCAGGCCGAGATCGTCGCAGTTGAGCAGCAGGAGGCGGGCGTCGGGCGGGTGGCCGAGGAGGTGGTTGGCGGTGGGGTGTGGGAGCGGGAGCGGGAGCGGGAGCGGGAGCGGGTGTGGGAGCGGGGGCGTGGCGTTGGCTGCGGGCATGGGGGCAGTCTGGCCCGGCGGTGGGGTGGATGCGCGGGGTTTTCCGGGTGACGCGGTCGGTCGGGCGTCGGGCGTCGGGCGTCGGGGGCCGGGCGTCGGGGGCCGGGCGTCCGGCGTCGGGCTTCCGGCGTCGGGCGTCAGGCGGGGTCGGGTCGGTCAGTCGGTGGCGGGGGCCGGGTGCCAGGGGCGGTCGGGGCGGGTCCGGACCGGGGCGGAGGTCAGGCGCAGCGCGTACACCTCGCGGTCGGTGGCCTCGTGCGGGACCTGGCCGAGGTACGTGTGGCCGGTCAGGTGGCACCAGGCGGGGAGGTCGAGCGGGGCGGCGGGGTCGGTGGTGTGGATGTGGACCACCGCGCCGGCCGGGAGGTGCGCGATCCGTGCGCGCAGCCGGAGCAGCAACTGGACGCAGAGCAGGCCGGTGCCGTCGATGGTGAGGTCGGGGGCGACGGCGTTCTCGGTGTCGGGTGCGCTCATCGCGGGGTCTCCTGGGTGATGCGCCAGAGGCGGCGGGGCAGTTCGCCCTCCTCGAAGGGACGGACGTCGGTCAGGCGCCAGCCCTCGGCGAGCGCGTCCACCAGTTCGCGGGGGAAGAAGTGCACGGCGAAGCCGCCGTGCTCCCAGATGTCGTCCCCGTGGCCGGTGCCGGCGCCGTAGTGGGCGTCGCCGGTGTGGCGGACGGTGTAGACGAAGGTGCCGCCCGGGCGTAGCACCCGGCGGACCTCGGCGACGAGCGCCTCGATCTCCTCGGTGGAGAGCGCCATGCAGAGCAGCATGTGGGCGAAGACCGCGTCGACGGAGGCATCGGGAAGGGGCAGCGGGTCGCGGACGTCATGGGCGAGGACCGAGAGCCGGTCGGCCAGGCCCTGGTCCGCCGCGGCGGCGCGCAGCTGGTGCAGGCCGGTCGGGCTGAAGTCGGCGGCCAGCATGCGGAAGCCCCTACGGGCGAAGTACAGGGCGTCGCGTCCGTGGCCGGCCCCGAGTTCCAGCACGTCCCGGGCTCCGGCGGCGGCGAACTCCTCGGCGGCGTACTCGGCGGGAGCGGAGGGCCGCTCGCCGTACATCCCCGGGTTGGCGGTGTAGGTCTGCTGCCAGTGCGCGCGTTGGGCGTCGGCGAGGGTGCGTTCCAGGCCGGGCCCGGTGCCGGGGGTGTCGGACATGGTGCCGCCCTTCGCGGGGTGGGGTGGTGCGGGTGGTGCGGGTAGTACAGGTGGTTCAGGTGGTTGGGTTGTGCAGGTGATGCGGGGCCAGCCTAGGACGTGGGGCCGGGCGGTGGGTGTGGCGGGGGTGCGGGGCGGATGGGTCAGCCGAGGCGTTGGCCGGGAGCGGTGCCGCCGAGGCGGGTGAGCAGGGTCGACAGCCGGCCGAGGTCCTCGGGGCTCCACTGCTCGGCGGCGAAGTGGTCGGCGGCGACCTGGCGGGCGGTGTGCAGCATCTCGGCGAGCCGTTCACGGCCGGTCGGGGTGAGGGCGGCGTAGGCGACCCGGGCGTCGCGGGCTGCGGTCTCGCGGGCGACCAGGCCGATCCGCTCCAGCGGCGCGAGGCCGCGGGTCACGCCGGAGGCGGTGAGGCCGAGGGCTTCGGCGAGGTCGACCCGGCGCATCCGGCCGCCGGCGGCCTGGGAGAGGTGGAGCAGCATGGTGAAGTCGGCCAGGCTGACGCCGTGCAGGCCGCTGAGGCTCGCGTCGAAGCGCTTGACCACGGCCGTCTGGGCGCGGACCAGCCGTAGGGCGGTGTCCAGCGGGTCGGGGCCCGGGCCCGCCGTGGCCGGTGCGGCCGCGTTCTGCCGTACGTGTCCCACCCGCATCGGCTGGTCGGGCTGGACCGGCCGGTCTGGCTGATCTGTCATTGCCACCTCCTTGACTACTCAAGTATATCCCGACGGGAAGCCGTCAAGGAGGTGGCGGGGGAGGGGCCGGGGTCAGCGAGCGGTGTGGGCGGCGCGGCGCTGACGCTTGCCGAGTGCCGCCTGCGAGAGGTCCTCGGCCTGGGAGCGGAGGTTCTTGTAGCCGTAGCCGCGTTCGGTGAGCCAGGCCTGTGCCGACTGTTCGGCCCGCTCGGCGGCCTCCAGGATGTCCTCCTCGGCTTCGCCCTCGTCGAGGAAGCGGAAGGTGAAGGCCGCCCGCGCGGCGAGGTCGTAGCTGAGGTGGCCCTCGCGGGTGAACGCGGCGTGCAGCACGTCGTGCTCGGAGGCGGCGGCGAGCAGTTCGGCGCGCTGCTCGTCGGTGAGGCCGTCGAAGACGCCGCGCACCATGATGCGGAAGGTTCGAGTGGTCATCCCCCGACCATAGGCACGTCGGGCTACCGGCCGCCAACACGATTTCTTCGGCCTCCGTGGACGTGGGCGCCGGTCAGGCGGGGGTGAGCACTTCGGCGAGCCCGTCCGCGTACCGGATGAGCCGGGCGAGCTCGGGGCCTCCCCGGGCGCGCCGAAACCCCTGCCGCCGACCGTGGAAGGCGGCCTGGACGGCGTGGAGTTGGGCCCAGCAGCCGGGTGCGGCGGGTGCGGCGGGTGCGGCGGGGGAGAGCGGCTACACCCGCGCCGGGAGCCGGGTGCAGACCGCCCCCGTCATCAGCGGAGCGGGCTCGGCGCCCAGGGCGGCCAGGGTGAACGCGGTGGTCAGCGCGCTGATGTCGCGGGACTCGCGGATCAGCAGGTGGTTGGCGCCCGGCGCCTCGTACCGCGCGAGGTCCGGCACGACCCGCCGGGCGCGCAGCGCGTACTCCAGGGACTGGGTGGCACTCGCCGAGCTGTTGTCCCCGGTGCCGTGGACGATCAGCACCCGCCGCCCCGCCAGCTGGTCGACCGGATCGCCGCTGGGCAGCCAGGGGGCGATCCCGGCGACGCCGACCACCGACGGGTGTCCGGCGCACCAGAAGGCGGCCCGCCCGCCCAGCGAGTTGCCGATCAGGACGACGGGCCTGTCCGGGTACAGCCGGGTGAGCTCGTCGAGCGCCCAGCGGGTGTCGACGGCGGTGTCGGCGTCGGCGCCGTTCCAGCCGCCGTGGCGGTAGCGCAGCAGGTGCACGGCGAGGCCGTGCGGCCGGCCGCGGTCGGTGAGCTCGGCGGCCAGGTCCCGCAGGCCCAGCTCGGCGACCCTCAGCGGTGCGCGCCGACTGCGGAGGAATCCGCCGGGCAACAGCAGGGCGACGCCGTCGACCGGCCCCTCCCCCTGCCGCGGGGTCAGCTCTGCGGTGCGCGGACGCTGCGCTCGGAACACGCGAAATCCCTCCTGATGTGTACAGGCGGATTCTACGGTTCCGACGAGGGGTCCCGGTGCGCCAGGAGGGACCACAGGACCCAGCCGGAGACCCCGGTGCGCACCACCATGACCTTCGCCCAGCGGGCGCCGAGCGGGGAGGTCCAGGTGTCCACGACCTCGACCCGGTCGCCCGAGTGGGCGAGCCCGATGACGGTGTCCTCGCCGAAGTGGTCGACCCGGACGTTGGCGGCGCCGGCCGACACCTCCCACCACCCCGCGCCGAGCTCGGGCGGCAGATCGGTGCCCGCCGTGACGGCCGCCGGGACGAGCAGGATGCCCAGTGCGACCACGGTGGCTGCCGCACGGCCGATCACGGCCACGGGAGCCTCCCCCGGTTGGCGGACGCGGGCACGGGCGGCGGGGGCGGAGTCGAGATCGGGGGAGGCATGTACAGCAGAACGATCCGGCCGGGCGTACGCGTACTGTCCGGTGCCGAGGTTTACCCGGTCGGCTCAGCACGTTGCGGGGAGCGGGTGGAGCGGCGGTTCGGGGCGGTCCCCCGGCCCGTTTCAAGTGTCCTTCCCTGGCGAACGGTTGGCGTGCCGTGGCGGACGGCTGGCGCGCCGGTCGGCGGAGCCCGTGCGCGGCCGGAGGTGCGACCGGGCGGTGGCGGGACCGGGCGGTGGCGGGATCGGCCGCCGGGCCGCCGGGCCGCCGGGCCGCCGGGGCGTCGGGCCGCCGGGGCGCCGGACCGCCGGGGCCCGGGCCGGTGAGGCCGAGCACCCCGGGAAGGGCGTCGGGCGGCGGCCGCGACGTCGGCGGGGTGTGCGTCGCCGTGCGGCCGGGCTGCTGCGGGCCCGGCGGCCCGTTCCGCTCAATGCGGCCCGGTGGACGGCGGGTTGGCGGAGCCGACGACGGTGCCATGCGGTGCGCGCAGCCCGGAAGGCGGTTCGCGCGAAAGGCTGGTAACACTGTTTCCCATCGGTTACTTTGTTTCCCATGAGCACGCCCTACCAGGACGCGCAGCGAGCCGGCCAGGATGCCGTGCGCGCCGTGATCCTCGACCGCGCCATCGCCCTCCTCGTCGCCGAAGGCCCCGCAGCGCTGACCGTGCGCCGGATCGCCGCCGAGATCGGCTCCTCGACCAAGGTGCTGTACACGATGTTCGGCGGGAAGGAGGGGTTGTTGGACGCGCTGTACCGCGAGGGCTTCGCGCGGCTGCGCCGGGCGCAGGAGCAAGTCCCGCGCGGGGGAGACCCGTTGGCGTACCTGACCGAGCTCGGCAGGGCCTACCGGGAGCGGGCGATCGCCGAACCCGCCTACTACCGGGTGATGTTCGAGCAGCCGGTGCCCGGATTCCGTCCCGGCGCCGAGGCGTTGGCCGTGGCGGGCGGCGCGTTCGACGCCTCGTTGGCGGCCGTGGAGGCCTGCATCGCGGCCGGGACCTTCCGGCCCGGCGACGCCCATGAGGTCTCCAAGCTCTTCTGGGCGGCCACCCACGGCGCGGTGAGCCTGGAGCTCGCCGGCCACTTCGCCCCGGCCGAGGCCGGGGCGCGCTACGAGGCACTGATGGCCGCACTGGGACGGGCCTTCGGCGCCGGCACCCCATCACCCGACGAGAGGACGACACCATGAGTTCCGACCATCCGGCTCGCAACGGCACGAGCCGCAACCGCTACCTCAGCGGGAACTTCGGCCCGGTGACCGAGGAGACCACCGCCTACGACCTGCCCGTCAGCGGCCGCATCCCCGCCCACCTCGACGGGCGCTACCTGCGCAACGGCCCCAATCCGCTGGGCATCGAGGACCCGGCCGCGCACCTGTGGACCCTGGGCGCGGGCATGGTGCACGGCGTCCGGATACGCGACGGGCGCGCCGAGTGGTACCGCAACCGCTGGGTCCGCTCGGGCGCGGTCGCCGACCGGCTCGGCGAGCCCCGGCGCGGCACGCCCGTCGACGAGCGGCTGGACATCTCCCCCAACGTGCAGGTCGCGAGCCTCGCCGGGCGCACCTACGCGCTGATCGAGGGCGGCATCCGCCCGTACGAACTCACCTACGAGCTGGACACGGTGGGGCCGTGCGAGCTCGGCGCCACGCCGGAGGGGTACAGCGCCAACGCCCATGCGATCCTCGACCCGCACACCCGGGAGCTGCACGCGCTGGCCTTCAGGTACGGCTCCGAGCAGGTGCAGCACATCGTGATGGACGCCGTCGGCGCCGTCCGACACAGCACGCTGATCGAGGTGCCCGGCAATCCGTACATGCACGACTTCGCGCTCACCGAGCGGTTCGTGCTGCTGTACGACACGCCGGTCGTGTTCAGCGCGGCGCACCTGGCCACCGGCGTGCCCTTCACCTGGGACGAGCGGCGCACCGCCAGGGTCGGGGTGATGCCGCGCGAGGGCGGCGCGGTGCGGTGGTTCGAGCTCACGCCGCACCTGGTCGGGCACACCCTCAACGCGTACGAGCGGGGGGCGGACGAGTTGGTGGTCGACGTCGTGCGGCACCCGCCGGGAATCGACCTGCGCTCCATCGGCGCGAGCCGGCCCACGCTCGACCGCTGGACCATCGATGTGGCGGCGGGGACGGTGCGGGAGGAGCGGCTGGACGACCGGGTCCAGGACTTCCCGCGCGTCAACTCCCGGCACACCGGGCGCCCTTACCGATACGGCTACGCGGCCGTCGGCGAGCTCTACGCACCGTTGGCCGGTCCCGGGGACGACCGCCCGGACGAGGGCTTCAGCAACGCCCTGCTCAAGCACGACCTGAGCCGGGGAACCGTCGAGGCCCACGAGTTCGGGCGCGACGGGGCGGTGGGCGAGGCGGTGTTCGTCCCCGCCGAGTCCTCGGCGGCGGAGGACGACGGCTACCTGATGGCGTACGTCCACGACCCGGACAGGGGTGCGGCGGACCTGGTGATCCTCGCGGCCCAGGACTTCACCGGCGAGCCCCTCGCCCGGATCCACCTTCCGGTGCGGGTCCCGCTGGGCCTGCACGGGAACTGGGTGCCGGGAGGGGAACCGGGCCGTCACTGAGGGGCAGAAATGAGCCCGCCGCAGAAATGAGCCCGCCGTAGGGACGGTCGTGCTCGGCGCAGCCGAAGGCCGCCCGGCCCCGGAGGGGTCATCGGGGCAGGGTGGCCCGGAGGGAGTAGGACTGCGGGGCGGGCGAGCCGGCCGGGACGCGGAAGTGGCCGTGGGCGTGCTCGTGGAGGAAGTCCAGGCGCAGGCCGGCCCCGGTCAGTGCGGTGACGACCTCGCCGAGGCCGTGCTGCCACTGCACGGTGACGGTGGCGTCCAGCCGGGCGTCCGGGTCGGCGTAGGTGCCGGGGTGGTCGACCACGATCGGGGTGCGCTCGAAGTAGTCCTCCTCGAAGCTGCGCCCGTCCTCGGAGAGGACGTCGGCCACCGGGTGGTGCTCGGCGAGGTAGAGGAAGCCACCGGGGGTGAGGAGCGCGGCCACCGTCCGGGCCCAGCGGGGGAGGTCGGGGAGCCAGCAGAGCGCGCCGTAGCCGGTGTAGACGATGTCGTACGTCCGTCCGTCGAGCGCCTCGGCGGCCCCGTAGACGTCCGAGGTGACGAACCGGGCGTCGTCGGCGCCGATCCGGGCCGCGAGGTCGGCGGCGGCCGCGACGGCGGGGGCGGAGAAGTCCAGCCCGGTGACGACGGCGCCGCGGCGGGCCCAGGAGAGGGTGTCGAGCCCGAGGTGGCACTGGAGGTGGAGCAGGGTGCGGCCGCTGACGTCGCCGACCTCGGCGGGCTCGTGGTCCCGGAGGGTGTCACGGCCCGCGACGAAGCCGGGCAGGTCGTAGAACGGGCCGGCGGCGTGGACGGGTACGCGCTCGTCCCAGTTCGCGCGGTTGGCCGTGCGCCAGTCGGGCGTGCCGGCGGTCGTGGCGGGAGTCGCGGTCATGTCGGGCACGCTAGCCAGCGCCCGGGAGGGCGGGCAATCGATTTCCGCAGCCCCAGCCGGAGCCCCAGCCGCAGCCGGAGCCCCAGCCAGGGCGGAAGGGGCCTGGTGTGTGCGGGTCATGGCCGGGGTTTTCCCTGCTCTTTGTTCCGGATCATGGCGCGCTCTGCAACGATCCGATGATCGTCGCCCCGACGCGGTGGGCGGCGCGTCGCAGGGGAGAATCCGGCATGGCCGTTCGGGCCGAGGACAGTGGCGTCCGGGCGAGGTGGGGAGCCAGGGCCGCCTGGGACAAGGAGACCTGGATGGTGGTCTCCGGCGGGGTGCTGGGGGCGATGTTCGCGAGCATGGGGCTCGCGGTGCTGTTCGGCCCGGCGAACGGCTTCGGCGGCGACAGCCTCGCGTTCATGGGGATCATCAGCATCCTCGGGCTGATGCCCTGCGGCGCGGGCTTCGTCTGGGCGCTGATCCACCCGCGGGCCGGGCTCCCCTCGGCCGCCGTCGGGACGCTGCTGGGGTTGGCGGTCTTCGTCGGCTTCGCCGGGGACGGCCTCAACGACTCCTGGAAGGCGCCGCTGGACCGGCCCTCCACGATCCGCGCGGTGGGCAGCTGGACCAGCGGGGACCTCGTGGTGCGGGCCCGGCCGGACCTCGTGGTGGCGTACCGCAGCGCCACCGGGGCCGTCGCCTGGAGCTGGTCCCCGCCCGGGCAGGACACGGTGTGCGCGATGAGCCGGCGCACCGGACCCGACGGGACGGGCCAGGGCGGCCCCCTCGGCCTGATCGGCCACTCGCCGCACGACCGGCCGTGCTCCACCGTCACCGCGCTCGACCTCGCCGACGGCACGGAGGGCTGGAGCGCCACCGTGGACGCGCCCGCCCGGGACGGCGACGACGCCACGCCGGACGTCGTCGCGGTGGCCGGGCAGCAGGCCCTGCTCCAGGAGAAGGCCGGCTGGCGCGCCGTACGGCTCGCGGACGGCCGGGACGCCTGGCGCAGCGCGGTCGATCCCGGCTGCGCCCCGCTGCAGGTCGCGGGCGGCCCCGGGGACGCCGTCACGGTCGCGCAGTGCGGCGACGCCGCACCCGTGCTGCACTCGCTGGCCCCGGCGGACGGCCGGGAGCAGCAGCGGATCGCGCTGCCCGCGGTGGGCGGGCTGAAGAACCTGGCGGTGGTGTCCGTCGACCCGCTCGCGGTGTGGGTGGACGCCCAGGCCGAGCGCGGCACCCACGCGGTGCTCGGCTACGACCGGACCGGCCGGCAGCGGGCGGCGATACCGGTCGCCGGCGACGAGTACGACCTGGACGTGATGCTGGGCGGGCTGCACGCCTTCGACGAGTTCAGTGCCCGGCCGCTGTTCGGCGGGGTGGTGGTGGGGGACCTGTTCGTGGTGCCGGGGGAGAAGCCCGGCGACATCGGCATCAGCGGCGGCAAGCACCCGAGCCGGACCGCCACCGGTCGGCTGCTGGCGTACTCGCTCACGGACGGCGGCAAGCGCTGGACGGCGGGGCTGGACGACCAGGTGACCGGCCTGGTGGTGGACGGCGGCTCGGTGTGGGCGATGACCAGGGGCCGGGTGACCAGGGTCGAGGTGGCGACCGGGCGGCAGAGCGCCGTGCTGGACGTCAACGACACCGCGTCGCTCTACCCGGTGGACCTGTCGGTGTCGGGGCCGGAGCGGTTCACGGTGGTCGCGGAGGACGGGACGCGGGACGAGCCGCCGGTGCGGGTACTGAGCTGAGGGCGTGGGCCGGGGACGGACGCCGGGGACGGACGCCGGTGACGGGACGTCACCGCAACGGCCGGCAGCGGGGCAGCTGATGACGCGGAGTGACCGCGGGTGTCGAAGTCGACGGCCGGATCACGCGCTGCCGGGCGCGCGGAGACGGTCTTCGCGCTCCGCCCCGCTCCTCCGACGGGCCCGCCACCGGAGGATCTGAGCCTTCCGGGCGGTTGTGTCACGCTGGTGGGGGAGCACCGCCGAGATCGGGAGACTCGTGATGGCCGAGATCAGGGTGAACGGGGTGGCGCTGCACTACGAGGCCCGTGGTGAGGGCCCCGGCGTCGTCCTGGTGCACGGTTCCTGGAGCGACGCGGACTCCTGGGCGCGGGTGCTGCCGGGCCTGGCCGAGTCCACCACCGCGGTCGCCTACGACCGCCGGGGGCACAGTCGCAGCGAGGATTCGCTCACCCAGGGTTCGGTGCACGAGGACGCGGCCGACCTGGCCGGGCTGATCCAGGAGCTGGGCCTGGCGCCCGCCTTCGCCTACGGCGACTCCTACGGCGCACTGGTCACCCTCCGGCTCGCCGCCGCCCGGCCCGACCTGCTGCGCGGGATCGCCGTGCACGAGCCGCCGGGGACCGGCATCCTGCTCGCCGACCCGGACCTGCGCCCGATCGGCACCGACTTCGCCGACCGGATCGCCGCCGTCCGGGAGCTGCTGGAGCAGGCGGAGTCCGCTGCTGCCGCCGAACTGTACGTGGACAGCCTCGCCTTCGGCCCCGGCGCCTGGGAGCAACTGCCCGCACCCGTCCGGCACACCTACATCCGCAACGCGCCCACCTACCTGGACGAGCTGCGCGACCCGGACGCGCTCGACCTCGACCTGACCGGGCTCTCCCGGTTCGGCGAGCCCGCGCTGCTCACCCAGAGCGACGACAGCGCTCCGATGTTCGGCGAGGTGCTGGACCTGATCGACCTCGCCCTGCCCAAGGCGGAACGCCACCTGTACGAGGGTGCCGGGCACGCCCCGCACCTGTCGCAGCCGGAGGAATGGGTACGCGTGGTGCTGCCGCGGGCGCTGGGCTGAACCGGAGGGGTGCCGTCGCCGTCCTCGGGTTGACGGCCCCTCGGGACGGGGCGCCGGACGGTTCGGCCGGGTCCGTCCCGCTTCCGCCCGCCTTTCCGCGCCCGGGGATTCGACTCCTGTCGAATCCTCGGATAACCGCTCGCCATCGGAGTGCGCCGGGGCGCAGGCTGATCCCGTGACCGCGTCAGGACAGACGCTACGACTTCCTGCTGAGCTGGCGGGAGGCGTCGGCGGTGGGCCGTTCCGCACAGGGGACGGAACGGCCTACCGCGGTCCCAGCGGCACCAGCGGTTCCAGCAGCCCGGGCAGCCCCGAGCGGCCCACCGCGGCCCGGGCGGCCCGAACGGTCCCGCGGCCGCGCTACCGTTCGCCGGCGCCCCAGCCGTCGTCCGGCAGGTCGCGGTCCGGCGCCGGGCACTCGACGTGCTCGAAGCCCCACAGCACCGCCTTGTGCAGCACCCACTCCGGAAGCGGCGGCCGGTCGTAGCTGTCACGGTCGGTGAGCACCAGCTCGACCCTGACCTCCTCGGCCGGCGAGAACTCCAGGTTCCGCTGGTCCGGAAGGTTCTCGTACGTCACCGTCCGCCAGCTGTGGCCGGTGGCGGTCAGCGCCGTCATCAGGTCGGTCTCGGTGACGCGGGTGTCGAGCGTCACCGAACCGCCGCCCGGTCGGGGGAGGTCGAGCTCGCCGTGCCAGATCGGCAGCGAGAGCGAATGGAGCCGGCGGCAGCGGCAGAACACCGTCTGCACGTCGCCCCAGCCGAAGGCGTGCGGCCACCGGTGGCCGCGGTGGACGCGCCCGCCGTCCCAGGGCTCGCCGTAGTGGGCGGCGAGTTCGGGCAGTGAGGCGCCGTAGCGCAGCTCGCCGAGGCCGCCGGTGGTGGCCAGGACGGTGACGAGCGGGAGGAAGCCCGTCAGCCCAGGCACCCGCGCACCGCCTCGATCAGACGGTTCGCCCGGGCGTCGCCGTGGCCGATCATCCGGTTGGCGACATAGGCGAAGCCGACGCCGAACTCGTCGTCCCCGAAGGCGAACTGGCCGCCGGCGCCGTCGTTGCCGAAGCTGCGCGCGCCGAGCAGCGGACGGAAGGCGGGGGAGTCCAGCAGCAGGCCGGAGCCCCAGCGGGCGCCCATGTCGAAGCCCAGGAAGCCCGGGCCGGAGGAGACTTCGCGCACCGCGTCGGTGACGGTGTCGTGCGAGAGCAGGCGGGGGGAGCCGTCCAGCCCGGTGGCCGCCGCCGCGTAGAGGCCCGCCAGGCCGGTGGCCGAGGCGACGGCGCCCGCGCCGGGCAGCTCGATCGCGTGCAGCTCCGGGTCGTTCCAGCCGTGGGGCACGTCCAGGCCGGGGAAGACCAGGGCGCCGTTCATGGTGACGATCCGGGTGAGCAGGTGCTCCGGGCCCGGCATCGGACGGCGACCCTCGGCCTCCACCAATCGTGCCAGGCGCGGAAGTTCGCTCTCCGGCAGGCCGATCCATGCCGGCAGGCCGAGCGGCTCGGCGATCTCCTTGCGCAGGAACGAGCCCGGGGTCAGCCCGGTGATCCGGCGGATCACCTCGCCGACCGCGAAGCCGAACACATGACCGTGGTACTCGTGGGTGGAGCCCGGCTCCCAGAGCGGCTGCTGCGCCTCGATCGCCCGGATCACCGGATCCCACGCGGCGATCTCCTCGAAGGAGAGCGCCGCGTCCAGGGCCGGGAGGCCGGCGCGGTGGCCGAGGACCATCCGGGTGGTGACGTCCTGCTTGCCGTTGCGGGCGAACTCCGGCCAGTAGCGGGCGACCGGCGCGTCCAGGTCGAGCCGGCCCTGCTGGGCGAGCAGGTGTGCGGAGAGGCTCACCGGGCCCTTGGCGCAGGAGAACACCGGGACGACGGTGTCCTGCGTCCAGGCCCGGCCGGTGCGGTCGTCGGCCGGGCCGCCCCACAGCTCGACCACCTTGCGGCCGCCCGAGTACACCGTGACGGCGGCGCCCAGTTCGGGGAACTCGGCGAAGTTGGCGGCGAAGGCGTCCGCGACGGCGCCGAAGCGTTCGTCGGCCCAGCCCTGGCGCTGCTGCATGATGTGGACCCCGTTCTGCCCTGTACTGCCTTGTACTGTCCTGTGCTGCCGTCAAGATCGACCGAACCACGCTACGGGAGCCGGGCGGCCGTGACGAGGGGATTTCCTCAGGCCGGGGCTGGTGGGGCGGATGTGGCAGACTCGCCTGCCGGCACGGAGGAGGAACCAGGTGGATCGCGAGGCGCTGACCGCACTCTGGGAGCGGCGATGGCCCGGCACGGAACCCGTCGGGTACGAGATAGGCACCCGGACGCGGGACGTCTGGGTGCGCTTCCACAGCCTGCCGGAGTCCAAGCGGTACCCCGACGACGAGCGCGAGTACGAGATCGTGCTGGGGCGCTACAACACCGTGCTGGACGAGCTGTTCGCGGGTTCCGAGGTGTACGTCCTCACCCCGCGGTGGAGCGGCCGGACGAGCGTGCCCCGGATGCGTCGGGACGCGAAGCACTGGCGCACCTGGCTCCAGTCGGACGACCCCGAGTCGGCGTTCCGCACCTACTGCCACGTGTTCGTGGAGCGGCGGCAGTGGCGGCGGGGCAGCCTGGACTGGCTGCTGCGCCGGGTCGCCGACGATCGGGAGGGCGGGGTGATCGTCACCGACACCGGCATGCGGCGGCTGTACCACCCGTACGACGGCGGGGCCGACGTGTTCCTGGCCTCGACGGAGGAGCGGGACCGGCTGAAGGAGCGGCACGCCGACTGGCTGTCGCGGCACCCGGGAGGGTGGTGAGCGGCCGGCCGGGGCAAGGGCTTGCCGCCGCCGCGGTCCCGGCCGCACAGTGTCCGGGGCGCGTTGACGATCACGTGCCCCGGTGGCCCCGGCTGCCGCACTGAGCGAGGAGCGACACATGGCCGTCAGCCTGAGCAAGGTCGAGCAGAGCGCGCCCGCGCTGGTCAACCTCTACAAGACGGCGGGCGCCTCGGTGGAGCGGCGCGGGCTGAGCGGCCAGCGGGTGGCGGTCTACCTGGTGATCGACTACTCCGGCTCGATGAAGCCCTACTACAAGGACGGCAGCGTCCAGGCGCTCGCGGACCGGGTGCTGGGGCTGTCGGCGCACCTGGACGACGACGGGAGCGTGCCGGTCGTCTTCTTCTCCACCGAGGTCGACGCCGAGACCGAGATCGCCCTGGCGGACCACGCGGGCTGGATCGACCGGATCGTCGCGGGCCTCGGGCACATGGGCAGGACCGGCTACCACCTGGCGATGGACGCGGTGGTCCGGCACTATCAGGAGAGCGGGTCCACGGCGCCGGCCCTGGTCCTGTTCCAGACGGACGGCGGGCCGATCGACAAGGGCGCGGCGGAGCAGCGCCTGTGCGAGGCGGCGAAGCTGCCGATCTTCTGGCAGTTCATCGGATTCGGCGACCCGGACAGCCGGCAGTTCGACTTCCTGCGCAAGTTGGATGAACTGGCCGTCCCGGAGAAGCGGCCCATCGACAACGCCGGCTTCGTCCATCTGGGGCACGACCCCCGGAAGGTCTCGGACCAGAAGCTGTACGACCTGCTGCTCGCGGAGCTTCCGGTGTGGCTCGAGGCCGCCCGGGCCCAGGGCATCGCGCCGCAGGGCCCGGCGCTGCGGGTGCCGCGTGCCGCGGCCGGTCCGGAGGCTCCCGCGGCGGAACAGCCGCGGCGCGGGGGCCTCTGGGCTGCCCTGACCGCGTGGCTGACCAGGCGGTGAAGCGGGGGGACGTGAAGTCGTAGCCGCGCGCTTCCGCGGTCGGGGTGCGTGGGCGGACAGTCGGGACCAGGGGCTCATGTGCCCGGGACCTACGGCGGGTCATAGTGAAGAAGTGAAGCGCATGCGAATGACGTGTTGCGATGATCCATCCCGTCATTCGTTCGGGCATTCCTACCCCCCGTGCGAGATGCGACAGGGCGAGGTAGAAAGAGAGGAAGGTCTGAAAGTGCGCAGTCCTTGGGGAGTCGACTATGAACGCTCGTATCACCTCAGATCGCTACGTCAGCGCCACCGTGTATCCTGCCCATTCGGGCGGAACGGCCGACCCGGTCATCGCTTACGGATTTCTCTTCGGGCCGAGGACGGTGCTCGTACCCGATCCGCCCGAGACGGCCGGTGACCCGTGGCAGCGCCTCGCGGTCCGAATCACGGAGGAGTCCGATCTCGGTGGCGACCCCGAACAGCTGAGAGTGGTCGGTATCGGTCTGGCCGCTCTGACCAGTGACGGAAGACGGACGGCGGCAGCCCTCCTGGCACTGCCTGATCCGTCACGATATGCGGACTCCGTGCCGCCGCGTATCACCCAGGATGAGCACGTCGAAAGCCTTCGGCGCCATCAGGGCGATCTGTGGGAAACGTATGCCGATCTCGGTTACCCGATTCATCGGCCGGAGTTCGCAATTCCGGTGGAACCGTGGTGGCCCGACAGTGTGGTGAGTGAATTGACGGACTTCGCCAGCAAAGTCTGCTGCTTCGGCTCGTGCTGCCCGCGGGCGACGTAGGCCCACTGGTAAATGGACGGATTCTTCCGCATGGCAGGGCTGGCCGTTGCCGTGTAGTGAGGATGCAGGAACAGCGATGGACGAAGGGACTCTGGGCCGATCCGGACGGCGTGAGTGGCTGAAGGCCGCCATCGTCCAGGACGCCGCACTGGCATTCGTGATTGCCATTTTGGACATTTCCTATTTCGGGAACATGTTCCAGCCGGCAGTGAGCTGGCTGAACCATCTGTTGGTGCTGCTCATCACCGTGCCCGAGGCCGTCGCGCTGACGTTCCGTCGACGGTGGCCGTTGACGATTTTCGCCATCGTCTGGGCCGTTTCCGTCGGCGCGATCGTGCTGTCCCTGAAAAGCGACTTCAACTACACGCCGATCTTCGGAGTGTTGCTCGCGCTGTACACGGTGGCCCGGCAGGGGGGCCGGGCCGCCGCCTTCGCCGCGCTCGCATTGACCGGCGTCCCCGCAGCGCTGGACATCTGGTACCCGATCACGGAGATGAGTGTCGATCCCGGCGACGAGATGACGGTGATCATCAGCGGCATCGCCTTCATCGTGCCGTTCGTCGCCCTTGCCTGGGGCACCGGCCGTTGGGCCCGGGCCAGTGCGGCCGCGACCGAGCGTGATCAGCGTGAGCTCGAGGCGGCCCGCGAGGCGGTCCGCGCCGAGCGGGTCCAGATCGCCCGCGAGTTGCACGACATCGTCGCCAACGCGGTGGCGGTCATCGTCCTGCAGGCCGAGACGGCCCGCACCACCGCGCCCACCGAGCCCGCCCGGCTGACCGACGTGTTGGCCGGCATCGAAGCGCTCGGCCGCACCGCCATGGCCGAACTGCGCCGCATGCTCAGGCTGTTGCGCACCGCCGACGTGCCCGTGACGGAGGCCGCCGAACGGCGCGGGCTGGCCGACCTCGCACCGCTCCTGGACGACGCCCGGCGGGTCGGCATCCGGATCGAGCTCGAAGTGGAGGGCACCCCGATCCACCTGGACGACAGCGTCGACCAAACCGCCTATCGCCTCGTCCAGGAGGCCGTCACCAACATCATCAAGCACGCCGGTACCGGCAGTCACGCCTCGGTCCGGATCAGCTGGTCCGACGTGCTGATCCTCGACGTGGTCGACGACGGCGCGGGCCGCCGCCCCGAGGCCCGACGGGAGCTCTCGACCGGCCACGGCCTGCTCGGACTCGCCGAGCGCATCGCCCTGTTCGGCGGGGAGCTGACCGCCTCGCCCTACCGTTCGGGCTTCCGGGTCACCGCTACCCTGCCGTTCTCCCCGGCGTCGAACCCGGACCCGCCCTCGGACCCGCCCACGGAGCCACCCTCGGACCCGCCCACGGAGCCACCCTCGGACCCGGGGCCGAACCCGGCCCCGAACCCGCCCTGACCGCACGCCGTCCGGCCGTCGGACATTGTTTCGTCGGATGAGGAACGGTGTCGCTGCCGTCTACCGAGCCCCCGCCCTGGGCAGGCTCGGGCGGACAGTGCCAGCGAAAGGGGCCCGAGATGGCCGCAGTTCACGAATCCGTCCTCGACGCGATCGGCGGGACGCCGCTGATCCGCCTCGCCCGGCTCGGCGCCGGGACCGCCGCGCCGATCTACGCCAAGGCCGAGTTCCTCAGCATCGGCGGCAGCGTCAAGGACCGCGCCGCGCTCTCGATGGTGCTGGCCGCCGAGCGGGACGGCCTGCTGAAGCCGGGCGGGACGATCATCGAGGCGACCTCCGGCAACACCGGCATCGGTCTGGCGATCGTCGGCCGGCAGCGCGGGTACCGGGTGATCGCCGGGGTGGCCGACAAGTCGTCGGCCGAGAAGTCCGACATCCTGCGCGCGTACGGGGCCGAGGTCGTCCTCGCGCCGACCGCCGTGCCGGCCGAGGATCCGCGGCACCTGTTCAACGTCGTGCAGCGGTTGGTCGAGGAGATCCCCGGTGCTTGGCTCGCCAACCAGTACGACAACCTGGCCAATCCCGACGCCCATGTCCGGACCACCGGCCCCGAGATCTGGGAGCAGACCGGTGGCCGGGTGACCCACTTCGTCGCGGGCGTCGGCACCGGCGGCACCGTCTCCGGCACCGGGGGCTACCTCAAGGAGGTCTCCGGCGGCGCCGTGACGGTGGTCGGCGCGGACCCGGAGTCCTCCACGTACGGGGGCGGGGACGGCAGCCCGTGGTACGTCGAGAGCATCGGGCACTACCTCCACCCCGACACCGTCGAGGACCGTCGGCCGCAGGCCCTGCGGTCGGAGGTGATCGACTCCTACGAGCGGATCCCGGACCGCGAGTCGCTGCTGACCGCACGTCGGCTCTCGCGGGAGGAGGGGCTGCTGGCCGGGCCGTCCTCGGGTGCGGCCGTCGCGGCGGCGCTGCGGGTGGCGCGGACGCTCGGGCCGGACGACCTGGTCGTGGTCGTGCTGCCGGACTCGGGGCGCTCGTACCTGTCCAAGGTGCACAGTGACGCGTGGCTGCGGGAGTGGGGCTTCCTGGAGGAGGAGGCGGACGGCCTGCGGCCGCTCCTGGAGACCCTCCCCCCGCTGCTGTCGGTGCCCGCCGACGCGACCGTGGGCGAGGCGACGGAGGCGCTGCGCGGTGCGTCGTGCGCCGTCGCCCCGGCGGTGCTGGTGCGGGCGGCGCGCCCGTACGGGCTGGCCGTGACGGAGGTGGTCGGCTCGGTGCACCTGGCCGCGCTGGCGGCGGCACTCGCGGACGGCGCCGCCAAGCCGGACGACCCGCTGGACGCGCTGCTCGGGCCGACCCTGCCGACGGTCGGCGTCGGGCAGTCGCCGGCCGAGGCGCGGGCGGTGGTCGGGCGCACGCATCGGGCGGTCATGGTCCTGGTGGACGGCCGGGTGGCCGGGATGCTGCCGAGGGAGGTGCTGGTCTAACCCCAATGCCGGTGACTTTGTGGTCCGTGTCTCGTTGGTTGTGGCGTGGCGAGGGTGGGGCAGGTCAAGTCGCCTGCGAGTGAGCGGTTGTCGGATCG